>NZ_MUET01000034.1:0-51920 GCF_001995685.1 Salinivibrio sp. IB282
AACCAATCATTACGGTATCTAATGATAAGAAAACAGGTCTTGTTGTATATTATTTACCCGAAAACGGAGAAATGCGCGTTGGTATGAAAAGCGRTGATGCCATTAAAGGCTCTGGCGATTACATCGTTACCGTTTCTTACAAGGAAAAAAACGATAAAACACGCACAGCTAAAGCGCTTTTCTCCTATAGGATCAAAGATCACGCTACCTCGCAGTAGATTTTTACTGGAGTTAATTAAATAGGGCGAACGCATGAGTTTCTTTTTTAATTTATAAATAAGTATTACTGCCATATGAATAACGACCTGATTTAGTCAATCACTGCTGGTAGATTTTTCATCGTTGTGCGATTTCTTATTTATTAGCAAGTACATGGGATTGTCAGAACCTTTAAATTAAAAGCCCGCTAACTCATGTGCTCGCTCTAGTTAATTTTATATATAAAAATATACGTTATCCGAGTTTCTGCACCTAATTATCTAATAAATTACGTGAGACCCTTCACGTATCGAGCAACTAGATCATTCAATGCTGGCTATACAAACTGGTTTCTGATGTCAATCACTGAATAACCTATCTATCACTACTATCAGGAGGCTAAATGTGACTCGTCATCAAAAATCAAATACTTCTCTGCTAGTGCCTCAAAGTCAGCATGATTGCGCAATTGTCACGAACGCATCGGCATCTTCGGCGAAATAAAATAGCTGCGGAATCTTGGTTGTACAACGCTGCCTTGCTGATGTATTCTTCGGCTGCAATTTCCGAAACATTTTTATTATTCGGCGGCAACTGTTTCTTGAAAATGGCGGCTTTTCTTTCTTCGAAATATTTCGGCGTCATGTCCTTATTAGCCCTACATTGTTGTATTTTAGGGCGATTTATATTCGGACGAATACTCTGACACCTAGGGGGGGAATGCACACCTTGTTACCTAATCAAAAGATTTCGCCAAAAAGCAAAGATCAAACGACAAGATGTGCTAATTCAGTATCTTATTCTCTCTAGCGATTAAATCAAATTAATAGTTTGGCTGTTGTCGAGCATTGTTTGATCGAAAAAAACTTATATCTAATAATATGACAGCGTATGAGAGCTACTTAGATGCTTATTTATATATTTTTGTTTACCAGTCTATTTGACAATCTTTTTGTTCAGCAATAGGCCGAGCAACTCTTTTAGCTCGAACAAGGATGTTATCTCCTTGGGCTTGTGCAGAGTCAACTGCAGATGTATCGACACCGACTGCAGAGGCCAGGCTTGTCATTGAATCTACAGTGCTATTCGCGTCATTATATGAGGTTATTGCTGAATTTATTTCATCACAAGACATTGACTCCCAGTCATTACTTAATAATGAGCTTTCGCCACCGGTAGCCATACATCCCGATAGTGCTAAAACACACAACGCTGAAGATGCTTTTAAAATAGTACCTTTCATTTTCCTCTTCTCCTTACATTGAACTAATTTTTTCAACATCTATAAACCTATAAGATACTAGATGCAGAATCAGGTTTTCCTTAAATTAAAGCAGGGACTTTTGGCCGACATTTTTTACTACTTGATCGCCACATTAAATGTCAAACATTTTTTATCATATCACTGATATTATCGAAGTCAACCCAATAACAAGGATAAGATCACAAATAACTTTATTATACCTCTCTCGAGCTCAGATCTTGCATTTTGCACTAAAGTAATTTTCAAGGAAGTTGACCAGATTTCCGTAAGCGGCCAGGATTGCTCCTGACCGAACGGACTATTGCCCTGCTAACATTATATTACATGGTTAGATTTGGCTCTCTATCAAACTCTATATCATAGCGATAGGCATCGCCCTTTTGATCTATCACTGAGTCATCTGGAGCGCCAATCTGCCCTGACATCATCTTCAAATTGCCTTTTAGCTTTAAGACATCACTTTTCTGGAATCCATTGAATGTTGAGTCAACAACTTTTGCGTTTAACTCACAGTTCTGGCCACTGCAGCTTACATTGCCTTTTAGTGTCATATACTRATCACCAATAACGAGCCAGCTGTATTTGAGCTCTCCATTTGGGAGGTAAGCCAGTCGCATAGACGTTGCCAGTTTTTTGCCATCTGACTGGGTTAACTTTCCGTCATAGCTCGACGCTTCAAAAACTATGTTGTCATCTTTTGGTAGCACCAACTGAGTACCATAGTGTGCGACATTAGCACCGGAATGAAGCAGGTATGTCGTCCAAAAAGACTCCATACTCTCGTTCAGACTGGTATCTGAGTTGGTATAGTTCACTCCATAAATATAGAATTCAGCGTGATTAAAGAACACAGGAAAACGTTCAGCGGCCTTTTCTGCAAGGGCTTCGGGATCTGCATCACCAGGCTTTATTAAATCTGATTTTTCGACCATGTCAGAAAAAACGATTACTCTAGGGATGCCACTTTTAATATCTAACCTATTGGAATCATAATAAAGAGCTTCAACGAGCTTTTTGACGGGAAAATCATCTTGATACTGAGGTGGAGTCTTATTTTTGGTCCCCTGGAGCGGATGGGCAAGAGCTTGAGGAAGAAGTTTCGAAAATTCTTTTTGATCATTCTCTAGCTTGTCATCAATACCTCCGACAAACATGCTACCTAGACCATCATCACTCTTCTTTTTTTTATAAACCGCTTTTGTATAAGCCGGATAGCAGGTATCCCATGAAAGTTCTACATTGGAGCCTCCATCTTTGATGGTGACAACTTTAACTCGTTCACCAGGAAGAAATTTAGTCTTGTTAAGTATATCTTTATACCAGTTAGGATCTTCCTTCGCGATGATGGACTGGTCTAAATAGAGAATGGTTTGTCTGTCCACTCCTTCCTGATCACAGTAGCTCTTCAGGTCAGTCGTTCTTAGCAAGCCACTAGCATTACTTGTCAATGATACTGTAGCTAATCCTATAGCAATGAGTTTCTTCATGAATAATTCTCCAATGACAACATTTTACGGACATCAGCAGCTTGTAATGATAGATCGGTATTTAAATACTCTTCCAAGGATAATTGTCTAGGGCCGATTTGAACGTTTGGCATGCCTTGGTTTCTAAAGGAACTGACCAAAGCCGATTGATGGTGCTCAATAATTTCATTAATAGTTACGGTGGCCTGTTGTATTAGTGACTCYTCTTTAGCAAGGAGACGTTCGATATAAGCGTGTATATCCTTACTATTGTTTGTATCCGAGCTGTGAGCATTCTTTAGCTTCTGAATCCTATCATCGAACTCAGAGTCAATGCGGTTGAGCTCTTCTTTTAACCCTTTATCAACTGCAAAGAACTTTACTTTAGCTTTGTTATAATTTCCAAGTGCTTCTTGATAGTCGGGTCTCGAATCGTGAATGAAGTAACTAATTGCAACCCCTACCAACCAAACAAGGATGTTCATCAATATAAAAGGTGTCAGTTCGGACCAAACACTGGTAGTAGTTTCCTCCATCCCTGCGAGGCCGGGTAAACTGCCTGCGCCATTTCGCACTAATGATTCTTCAAGTACGTCGTAACGGTTGTATGTAACGACACAAAGCGCAATGACTAGTAGTAATGAAAAAATCAACTGAGTGTATACAACTTGGTTTTTGTCACTTTTCTTTCGGTGAGGAGCAAATAGCGCTAATCGCTGTTTGATTAATGCACCATGGAAGTGACTTGCAACAGCAATTGCAAGAGCTATTAATATGGTTGCACCCGCTGCGACACCTGGAGGGTACTTAATGTTGAATGTTGAGAAGTTAATAAACCATTCAACACAGCCAACGAGCGCAATTGATATGAGGTAAAGCCACAAGCGAGGTTTGACGGGAGGTTTGCCACCCATCTCTGCTCTCATACCCTCATACAATGTCTTACACTGATCGTAATTATATTTAAGGTCAGAGTAATGGTTATTTGCCATGTACTCTTCCTGGGCTTTGCTTTTGGCTTCTTCTGCTTGTTCGACCAAATCACGTTCCTTCTGGGAAACGTCAGATGCGTTGGATTTATTGATCTCTTTTTTTGCTCGGATGATTACGTCATTTCTACGAGAAACCCATCGACCCATTCGTTCTTTTATAGAGCGCACTGTCAAATCCTTGATACGGATTGTTAAAAAGTCTTTGGTTGTATTCAGGTGTCCCGATTTTCCTTCTTCCACTTCTTCCAACACTACATTTGTGATGTGCTCGCTAGAGAAAGAGCGGTTTGCGTCATCAATGGGGGTATCACTAATGAGGTTGTCAAAGTCTTTTCGGATATCTTCCATAATAACAAGTTCTCTATTGATTTGCTTTTAGATGGTATTTCTTAGGTAGCTTGAGGGGTTTTCTGGTTTCAGTCACAAAATCAAGGACGGGACGGACTAAAGTTGGAACCTCAAGAGGCTCTCTGACTGACGGCGCTGACACTTCAATCCTTTCACGCTCGCTCTTGGTTTCATAACGTTTATCAGTTTTTAATATATCATTGCTCAGAGACTTAGCGAGTACCGCAAGCTCATTTATCTCAGGAGTTTGCGTCACGACACTGTCTGAGTTCTTAGTATCCAGAACTAAACCTTTGTCCGAGTCATAAACGTCCATTATCGGGAGCAATGCTCTGGTGCAGGCTGGATCAATGTCAGTACAGTCTCTCTGCCTGATAAAAGACTTCACAAGTTCTCTAGACTTAGCAACCAATAGCTCTACTCTTCGGTTCAATTGTCTACCATGTTGACTGGTGTTGGTATGAGCGGGATAAATTTCGCCTGCGGGTATAAGCTTTATTTGGCTTTCTGAAACGCCGCTTGTATGTAATAACGCTGCAATTTTTAAAGCTCTCTTAGTACTCAATGCTTGGTTATATGTACGACTCCCAGTGCTGTCTGTATGGCCCACAATAAGCAGGTAATAACTGGGTTCCCCAGATGAGTAGGTGGTTGCAAATTGAGATATCTCACTGATGTCGACCATTTCAAGGTTGCTTTTGTCAAGTCCAAATAAAACGGAACTTTGAAACTCAACTCTATGTAGCAGGTGCTCTTTGAGCTTGAATTCCTGGATATCTATAGTGTCATACTTTTCACTTATAGAACTCAGTTGACTGTCTGTAATGGTCGATTGAAGTTCAAACTTTACCGGCTTGGGCATTAACTCTTCCTGAGCAGTTCCATAAGCCTCGATACTCTCTCTTTGAGCGGAACCTTGATTTGTCTCATCTATAGGGGATTGTCGAGAAAGTAGCTTTACGGATTGGCAAGCGGAGAGTAAAAATACCAAAGAAACTGTGAGAAGAAACTGTCTTTTCATTGCAACGTCCCTACCTGACGACACTATCCAATCATACTTTTCGGACCATACGACCATCGAGATAAAAAGACTGATGGCTTTTGCAGCTCCAAATCCGATATATACTACTTAATAGTTACCATAATAAGCAAGCTTTTACTGGAACTAAGTATGTACCTTTTTAAGTCGCGATTGTAGTAGCGTAGTGAATTTGGCCGCCTGATTAGGGGGGAGGTAAGGTACTCCTCATAGCGTGACAGATGAAACCATGACCAAACGCACACAATGTAATTTCAGCGCGGAATTTAAACGTGAAGCCGCCGTGCTTGCTCTCGAACAAAATTACACGATTATCAAAGCATCTGCAGCTTTCGTCACTGGCAACAGCACGTTGAAGCAACAAATCACGTTTGGTGTGGTGACGTCACATACATCTGAACCGGCAACCGATGGACTTATCTGGCTGTCGTCATTGATTTATTTGCACGAAAAACCGTTGGCTGGGCGATATCGTTGTGACCGGCCAGCACGTTAATCAGTAACGCATTGAAAGTGGTATATGAGAGCCGTAGAGGCCCTAAACAGATAGCGCATGCATATTCAATAAAATAACTATGCCATTGACACTTGAATGAATAACATACGATTTACTGGGTTATAGTAGTTCGCAAGCTTATGATATCACATCTACTGTTCATTCAACCAAATCACCTCTTGCTCCAAAGCTAAGCCATGCTTCTGCATTTCCGTCACCAACTCTCGTAACTCTGATGACTGTGCTAAAAGCTTTTGGCTGTTGCGCTCGAAAGAGACAAAGTCCCGGGCGGTGTCAACCCAAAGCTGGTTTTGTCCATAACGCAACAAAAACGCCTTCCAATTCGGCATCATCCAAAACTCTGCTCTTTCTGTAAGCTTCTCTTTGAGGCGGCGGTAGTTATTCAGCCCAACTCCATCATAGTCAGCAAAAAAGTAGACTATCGGTGCCCTTTCAGGCACCGATAACCAATCAATCAGTTTGTTGTGGAGCTGCCCGCGGTACCAAATAACGGTAGTAGGTTCGTTATTAGGCAACCAATCTAGTCTGTCAAATAGCGCTTGGTTCTCCACCAGCCAAATGGAATGTTCTGTGTGAAGATGGCTATTTCGCTCTCCGCCCACCTCAAGCGAGAATACACCAAACGCTTCTGTGGCTGCATTTAAGTGCTCGGTTGGTACTCCGGAAACCTCCCACAAAGGGTTCGCAACCGTTTTAGCCAGCACGTAACTAACATCGAGAGCTGTGTATCCTTGTTTGCTGCTGCGTGTCGAGGCTATGTTTACCGTTCGTTGCGGTACACTGGAAGATACATGTTGTTCGGGGGCTAATCGTTCAAGTTCAACGGCGGCTACATCCATGTCTTGAATTCGATAAACAACACCACGGCCTTTAGGCGTAATTTGCACACACCGCGTTTTGTGATTGAACGCTTCAAGCTGCTTCTTTTGAGACGGTGTCATTCTACTCCCGGCAACGGAATCAGGGTAAACCTCAACGAGTCGCGAGAGTGCTTTCACCAACGCCTGGCTCATAGCGATGGCTCTGCATATGATTGGGGCAGCTCTTGACTCTCTAGTGGTTCGAAAATCTGCCAGCTATTTCGACTAATATGATTTTTGCCATTGGCTTGGTGAATTGGCACACAATAACGCGCGGTGGTTAAGGGGGCTGGTGAGGCAAATATCAAGGCAAAACCGAATTGATCCGCAATCTCTATCAAGCTCGTTTGGTTCTGGGTATCCAAAGCTGACGCTTCATCCAAATAACAGACTGCTTTCATTTGGTGGCGTTTATCTTGCATGAGGTACAACATCGCCAGACCCGTCACAAGCTTCGCCATCAATACGGTTCCGTTAGAGGCGGCACTATCAATTTCTTCAAATGACTCTTGCTGCTGGTCGTGCTTGGCAACAACAAATTCAAGCCGGAATAAGTCTGCTACTCTTAAACCTTGGCGAGCATTGCCCTCATCAATCAGCAGGCTCTTCGCGCGCTCTAAATCAGCATCATCGAGGATACTGCCCTGATCAAATAGCTCAAAACTTTGACCACTTTCAGTTTGCTCTGCTTGTTGGATCAGCACATTCATCGCATCAACAAGCAGACTTTGTTCGACTGGCTCAATTTTGAAAATTTTAAGATCTGACAGCTGCCTTTGGCTGATCAGGCGGTTGAATTCCTTCATCTTACTTTGCAATGCATATAAACCACTGCGCAGCTCTCTTAAACTGGCAGTGACGTTGACGACGGCCGATCGGGCCCGCCTTTCCAGTGCTTTTTTCTCATCGTCCAAACAATGATTGAATTGAATAATACCCTCTAATTCTTCATCTTGTGTTTGCGCCATCTGAAACTTAGTCAGCCCTTTTTGACCCAATTCATTTTTCATTTGGCGCAATTCTTTTGATAGCTGATCAAGGGCTTTGCAATCTTCAATGTAGTCCTGAAGACGATCCGGAAGTGACGCCAAAGACCAATCATCCCCCGCTATCCAGGGCGAATGTGGCTGGTCAGAAAGTCCGCTAAATAGCGCTTGGTCATCTATTCTTTGTTTTTTTAGTTTTTCAACACTGCTCTCGTCTGAAGCCAGCTTATTAAGCTTATCCGCTACCTCACTTAATTGCCTTGAAAGATCGGCTTGCTTTTCTCCTGAGTTGTTAAGCGCATCGTTAATCGCTACTCGCTGTTTCTCAACAGCCTGTCTTTGCTCGATTCGCTGTGCTTGATTGTGTGTTAACTCTTGTAACTGTTGGAATTCTTTTAGCTCTTGTTCACACTGCCTAACGGCACTATTTAATTCGGCCTTTTTCCTCTCAGCCGCCTCTTGCTCTCTACTTGCTTGTAGTAATTCTTTGAGCTCGTTTATCTGCTCATTAACGCTACCAATTTCCTCCAAAACCTCTGACTCTGTTTTCTGCACATGCTGAGGCAATAGCTCATGAAGCGACAATGTTAAGCCGGGGAGCAAGCATTGCTGTGAGGACTCGCAATTAAAAACGCTTCGCAACTGCTCAGCATTAAGCGAGTACTGTGAGGGTGGCAGTTGCAGAACTTGTTGGCTGAGCACCTTGTTTAGATTATCTAACTCTTGTGTATTGAGCGTCTTAGAAAGGTGAAGGTATAAATTGTCATTTAGGGTTCGCTGTTGATACTGCAGCCGCTGGCGCTGCTGTTCTTTTTCTTGCAATTGTTTGCGAAGCATCTCGGAAGAGGAGCGCTGGGACTGAACACATAATGTGGCCTGCGCTTCATACTCTTTCTCAGCGGATCGTAACTGACTCTCTAGGAACTCTTGATTCGGAATTAGTGCAAATCGCGCTTTAAGTTCTTGATAATGCTGCTCCGTACGATCTAGCTCTGCCAGTTTATTGGCTAAGTCCTGGCGTTCTCCAGCTAGAGCGATATCTTGGTCTCGAAGTTCACGTGAGGTTTGTTCAAGCTTAGCCTTTTGCTTAACTAGCTGTTCCCGCGTCGTTTGAACGTGACCATGCCAGTCTTTTAGCAACGCATCCACTTTAGGTTGACATACGGCGATCTTTCCTCGTAAAGATAAGGTACGCTCAAACTTTTGCTCGAGTTGGTAAATCATCTTTTGATTATTGAAAGCGGCTAGGTACTGCTCGCGCTCTAAGTTAATGTCTTGAAACGCTTTTTCCCATTCCTGCTTAAAATCAATACTGGCGTTGGGTAGCTCTCGACTAAATATCGTTAACAAATATTCTTTCACATCACTAGAATTTAGTTTGTCGAGTCGCAGCGTCTTGGTGAGTACCTGCTGGAAGGAACGGGCATCGCTAATATGCTCAAGCTTGAATACGGTAAAGTCAATATCGCTCGTCTTCTTGCTTTTTGCACCGCCATAAATCAAGTGACGGAAGTCCCTCTCGTTATATCGATGGACGCTATATTTCTTTTTTGCTAAGTGACTGACAAGCTTTGGTTGGCTGACGATATTACCATCATCTAAACGATAATCGTCTAAATTCAACTCTCCCTTGTAGGCAAAGTACTCATAGTCATGGCCCACCCCTTTACCGACACACCCAAACACCACTGTGCCCGTTTGCGGTAGAATTACTTCTAGTAAGATATAGGCGCTGTTATTTGGGAAGTAAAAGCGACGCGTTTGATCTCGCGTGTGCGAGCCAAAATCCATTTTTCTCTGATCGATGATAAGCAGAAATTGAAGCGCATTGATAAGGCTTGTTTTGCCATGGTTATTGGGTGCGATTAATGACACAGAATCATCGAGAGGAAGTTCAGCGCGCTGGTACCCCGCACTGCCGATTAACGCTACACGTTGAAAGCCATAAATTAACATGATTCATCTTCCTCATAAGCCGTAGCCGCTATATCACTCTCAGATGCGTGCTCTGTAATTGCTTGGAAGTGATCAAGGTAGCGATATACCGACGGCAACAAACGCCAGTGATTGTTCTCTTGAACGGCAAAACCTTTTCGCACAGCGTTGTCGAGTATCTTTGCGAGTGCATCTCGGTCTAGCTCTTCTGCATCCAAAAGTCCTTGATGCTTTCCGTAAATGTCATCGAGTAAGGTGTTATCAATTGTCCATTGGTAAAACTGGCCAAGGGAGCGACCGCTATCCGCTTGATGATCAAATAGCACCATTAGCAATAACGCTAAATGACGCGATTGTTTATTGATGTTCTGATTACCTTCTTCATCATGAAACCAAGCAAAGCCCCGTCCATCAATGCGCAAATCAAAACCTAGGTTTGCAAATAGATACTGATACTGTTCTGCTTGCAGCTCAAGCTCATGCCATAGCGCGGCATCCGCCGAGCGGTTAAGGTGTCGTCCAGAGCTAAAAAGGTGAAATAACTCGGTCAAATGTGCCAGTTCATTTAAATCGATTTTACTATTTTGCATGATCTATACCCTTTGCAGGAGTTGGATCAGTTAATGTCCTGATTTTATGAGGGTAATAAGTAACGGCGACGGTGTTTAACGCTGTAGTATTCGAGTGTGGCCCTAACGTGCTTTCCCATTGAGGCTCTTGCACAAGTTCATGGTAAAGTCTTAATAACGCTGCGTCCGGTAAATGCGGATAGTGTTCCCTCAGCCATATCATAAGATTGTCAATCGGCAACGAATCGCTCAGCTTTTCTCTCAACCGCGCTTCATCCACCCAGCTGACCGTTGAACTCATCGGTCCATCTTCTTCATCAGGGAAAACAACAGCAATAGGCTCAAAATTCATGAATTCAGCCATTAATTCACGCACCTCATTGCCCAATTGAATTTTGGTGACACGGCTACTTGTCCACAAAGGTAGCCCCTTGGCGTTGAGCCCTCGCGCTAATCCCTTTTTACGAACTTGACTGAGCTGCTTACTAATCACCGCTGAAAGCTGGTTATGCTGTCTTGCTTCCTCACGTAATGGCAGCAAAGTATCAGCACATTGTTGAGCAATGACGCGTCCTTGATAACGAAGCTCTTTCACTTGATAAGCTATCTGGCGCATCGCCAGCCTTTGTTGATACAAAGCGCCACGTATCGAGAGTCGATCGACCGCATCATCCAGTGCTTCTTCTGCTTTTTCTAATAACGGGTAGAAGCTACCACCAAGGCCGCTGTCCATCATTTCGTTCATCGGCTCAACGTATTGATCGTACACTTCTAGGACTTCACGGTAACGACGTTCTATTGGCATACTGGTATCCGCTGATTTCGCTAATTCTGCTATTTCAAAAATTGCTTGTTTGTCTTGAATTAGCTGTTGGGTGATCTTTCTGACAAGCTCTGAGAGTCTGTTCGCGCCGGCACGCAGCAAATCATTGTCCGACCCATCTAGCCCTTCTAAAACCTGGCTGGTGGCGTCTCTAATCGCGTCGACTCGCGCTCTAAGTACCGCTGATAAGCCAAGCTCATGCTCTTGCGTCAAGCCTCTCACAAAATCCACGACTAATGTATTTAGCTGATAGTCACTACTTCGGTTAATAGGTTGCAATATATCTGCATTAACAAGGCTAGTGAGTACAGTATTACTGTCTGTTTGCTTATTTTTGAATTGATTAATCACCTGCTCAAGTACTCTCAGCTCAAACGCTGGAAACTCTCGCGAAAGCCGCGTTAGCTGCTCAACAACCTCCCAATGTTGATGTAACTGAAAAATGAGACTTTTAGGTGCGACCATTTCACTCCCTTATTCAACGACTTGTCGACTTTCATTCCGCCGAGACTATCTGGAGGTTTAACTATTTTTATGATGTCTGCTTAATAGCAGTAGGTAAACACTAAACGCATAAACATGTCGAATAACTAGACTAGGATCTAAATTGCGCACGTAGTCTATTAGGTGAGAGTGGCTATTTCGATACCGCGCGTTGTCATCGATAATCCAGAACACCCCAGCTTTTCTCATCGATACC
Organism: Salinivibrio sp. IB282; assembly: GCF_001995685.1. Classification (NCBI taxonomy): domain Bacteria; kingdom Pseudomonadati; phylum Pseudomonadota; class Gammaproteobacteria; order Vibrionales; family Vibrionaceae; genus Salinivibrio; species Salinivibrio sp. IB282. The sequence goes on from NZ_MUET01000034.1 coordinate 11,698, forward strand.
GTTAAGTGGTATGATGCGCGCAATTGTCGCGCCACTGACTTGTATGACGTTGGCGCATTCGCATCAGCAAGGTTGTACAAACATGGTTAACAACAAGATCCAGTGGTTTCCGGGCCATATGCACAAGGCTCGCAAAGAAATCGAAGAAGTCGTCCCTAAGATCGATGTGATCATCGAAGTGCTCGACGCACGCATCCCCTTTAGTAGCGAAAACCCTCTGATCCGCACACTACGTGGCGACAAGCCAGTGATCAAAGTACTGAACAAACGCGATCTTGCCGATCCGGCCATGACAGATTTTTGGATGGCCCACTTGGAGCAAGAGCAAGGCGTTTCAGCAATGGCGATCACCACGCAGCAGCAAAGTGAAGTCAATCGAATCATGGAGCGGTGCCGCGCACTGGCCCCTCATCGCGAAGCCATGGGTAAAAATATTCGCTCAATGATCATGGGGATCCCTAACGTAGGCAAGTCCACCATCATTAACAGCCTTGCCGGCCGAGTGATTGCAAAAACAGGCAACCAGCCCGCCGTGACGCGCCAGCAGCAACGGATTAACTTGCAAAACGGCGTGGTGCTCTCTGATACACCGGGAATTTTATGGCCAAAGGTTGAGAATCCACATAGCGGTTTTCGTCTCGCAGCAACCGGCGCTGTGAAAGATACAGCAATGGACTACGACGAAGTGGCTTTTTATACCGTGGAGTACTTGGCGAGTGCCTACCCCGAGCGGCTACAAGAACGCTATCAGCTTGATGTATTACCCGACACAGACATTGAGTTGATGGAAGCGATTGGTGCCAAGCGCGGTTGTCTGCGCGCGGGAGGGCGGGTTGACTTGCACAAAGCCTCGGAAGTGCTGTTGCATGATTTACGCGCCGGTGCGCTAGGTGGCCTCACGTTAGAGAAACCGGATATGATTGAAACCGAGCTGGTGCAGGTTGAAGAAGACAACGCCCGTCGAGAGGAAGAAAAAGCCGCTAAAAAAGAGGCTCGTCGTAAGCGTTACCTCAAAAATAAGCGTTAACTTCGAACAACACGGGGCGCGTATTGTGAAGTACAACAAGATTGACTATGATTAACTTTGAATCACAGTGATTAGGAGTACATCATGAATACTAAGGTTGTCACTGCACATGTACCTTTACAGCTAGCTGATAAAGTTGACGAATTAGCGCAACGTCTAGAGCGCTCTAAAGCTTGGGTTGTGAAACAGGCTCTGACGGATTGGGTCGTCATGGAAGAAGAGCGTCACAAACTGACACTGGATGCGTTGGCTGATGTTGACAATGATCGGGTTACTGATCATCAGTCTGTTCAGGCCTGGGCGGAAAGCTTAGGGAGTGAGTCTCCTAAGGACCTACCAGGGTAATGGAAATAAAGTGGACCAGTAAAGCCCTTTCCGATTTAAACCGACTTTATGACTTCCTTGCGCCCGCAGATGCCACTGCTGCGGCAAAGATAATTCGTTCATTGACCAGTGCGCCTAACATATTGTCAGATCAGCCAAGACTGGGGGAGCGACTTGATGCTTTTGAGCCCAGGGAAGTTCGCAGGCTCTTGGTTGGCAGCTATGAGATGCGATATGAAATACAAGAATATACTATGTATGTGCTTCGTATCTGGCATACTCGAGAGAAACGCTAAAAAAGAGGCCCGTCGTAAGCGTTACCTCAAAAACAAGCGTTAATACAGCCAGTGACATGACAACCAGTCTCATGCCAAAGGGGTATTCGGCCCCTTTGGCAAGGATGCAGCTAGACTTTAAATTGCCCCACTAATTGTTGCAGCGCCGTATTTGCGGCCTGTAAATCATGTGCTCGTTGCTCGGTGGTTTGTCCGTGTTGATGCAGTTTGGCAACGATATCACGGATAGACGTCATGGTTTGGCTGATATCCTCGGTGACTTGGCTTTGCTCGGTGGCCGCCGTGGCGATTTGCGTACTGAGTTCGTCAACCTGCGTCACCGATCACTGACCTGTGCCAACATCTTATCAACTTCACCCGTGCTCTGTTGTGTCCGCGAGGCGAGGTTTCTTACCTCATCCGCAACGACCGCAAAACCACGCCCTTGCTCACCCGCCCGAGCCGCTTCAATCGCCGCATTCAAGGCCAGTAAGTTAGTCTGTTCTGCAATATCACCAATCACGCCGAGAATGGATTCAATTGCTTTAGTATGCTCTCGCATTTGCGCGACTTTTTGCTCACTGGTTTCCACGTTATCGACGAGGGCTAAGACACTGCGTGTCGATGCCTGTGTCTCTTCACGTGCTTGCTGCGCTTCTGATTGCATCTGACGCGTGACATCATGGCTTTGATTCACGTTTTCCGCCACATCAGAGGCAGAGGCACTCAGCTGATTAATCGCGGTAGCCACGCCTTCGGTTTCTCGCACATGAGCCTCTAACGTCGATAGTGTTTGGCTGGCGTCATGAGCAATTTGCTCAACATAGTTGGAGCAGGTTTGATTTGCGCTCATCACTTTCTGTACTAAATCTTGCAAGTACGCGATGAAATCATTCACTGAGTGAGAAATATTATCAAGCTCATCATTACCTTTAATTGGCAAGCGTAGTGTGAGATCCGCATCGCCTGAAGATAAACTATCCACGTTATGCTTAAACGTCTCAAAGCGGCTATGAAGTCGCTTAAAGGCAATGAGCATGATCACGAGCAATAGGCCAATCAAGGGTAACTGGATCCAAGCAAGGGTAGTGAGCATTTTATCGCTCAGCGCCGTGAGTGCCGAGGTTGGTTTAGCAACGACGAGCGTCCAGGGCGTACCAGGGACTGGCGACAACAATAAGGTTTGCTCTTGGCTTTTACCTTGAAAAGTCACACGTTGCGTTTGTTGATTCAAGGCTGTCTCAATGGCTTTGGCAAAAGGCGTGTTAAAACCTGACACCGATTTAAGTACATCATCACGCGTGAAGCCCCCGCGGCTTTGGCTAAGGATCTTTCCATCAGATTCCACAATAGCAATCTTGGCATCTAATGCCTTTTGCTTCTCGGCGACCAATTGATTAAAAAAGCCAAGCGTGACATCAATGGTGGCCACACCGTATAAGTCACCTTGTTGATAAATTCCCATGGCGCAGTTAGTACGAGGCTGCGCACTCGCTCCATCTTTGTACGCATTGGCCCAAACACATTCTCCCTGAGGGGCATTTTGGCCCGCACGGTGCCAAGGTTGGGTGTAATAATTCGGGGCCTCGTCACTATTCCAGTAGGTATTCTCAACCAGTTGCCCACTATCATCACGATGATAAAAGGTGGAGGCGCGCTCAACGCCTGCGAGACGTTTGTTAGGCAGCGGCCATATACCGCCCCCGAATACCAAAGGGTTGCCGTACTGATCAATCAGGTGCGGTAACTGGGTATCGATTTGGGCGCTGGTTAACGTTGGGATTAGTTGCGTAATAGCCCGTTGCTGCGCTTTGACCTCACGCAGTGCAAAGGTAATATCACGCCCAACTTCATTCAGGCTCAGCTTAAGCCTTTCTTCTCCCTCTTTTTTTAGCGTTGGAGCAATCCATGTCTGAATGCTAAATATCGTCAGGATCGTCGCAATCAGTATAAATACGATCAATCCGATACTGTATCGGCCTTGTATGGTGGCAAACGGTGATCGAGTAGTCTGCATGAACATTCCCTATTTGTCTCCAGCTTCGGGACACGAGTATAAGACACCAAACTCTAATGTTGTAAAAAAAGCGTGGGGGAACATCACATTATGTGTGCACAGTTATAAAAAAAGCCCGTCTTACCAAAGTATGACGAGCCTATGAGAATACTTCTACCTGACCAATGACCTAACGAGTAACATCCACCAGCGCATCGGCCAGCCTATCAATGTGACGTTCTGCTAGGCCGGCAACATTAATCCGGCTATCACCGACTGCATACACGCCGTGTTTGTCGCGCAACGTAGCGACTTGCTCTCCTGTTAATCCCAAGACGGAGAACATGCCACGGTGGTGCTGAATAAAATCAAAATAACCATCGCCCGTGCGGTCGCGAAGTGCTGCTGTTAACCCTTCACGCAATGCGTTAATCCTAGTATTCATTGCCTCAATTTCATCACGCCACTGTTTGGTGAGAGCATCGTCGGTGAGGATGGTTTCCACAATCGCAGCGCCGTGATCGGGTGGCATGGTGTAGGTGCTTCGCGCCAGCTGCAAAATACGCCCTTTGGCGTTTTGGGCTTCTTTGGCGGACTTACCCACTACAATCGCCGCGCCGGTGCGCTCACGATACAAGCCAAAGCTCTTAGAGCACGAGGTGGCAATCAACATTTCCTCAACGTTATCGGCGAGAGTACGCAAACCACGCGCATCTTCCTCTACTCCATCGCCAAAGCCCTGGTAGGCAATATCCACAAACGGTGTAAAGCCATTACGGTTTGCAAGCTCGGTAATCGCTTCCCATTCTTTCAGGCTGATATCAGCCCCCGTGGGGTTATGGCAGCAACCGTGTAGCAAGACCACATCGTCCGCACCGGCCTGTGACAAGGCGTTAAGCATGGCATCGGTATCCACCATTTTGGTGTCGCGATTAAAGTAGGGATAGAATTTTACCGTCAGGCCCGCCGCTTCCATGACAGGTTTGTGATTCACATAGCTAGGATCAGTCAGCCATACCGTGGTCACCGGCTTAGCCAAGTTCATCAAATCGGCCAGCATACGCAGCGCACCACTTGCGCCTGGTGTTTGTACCGCAGCGCAGCGATCATAGGCATCTGTCCCTTTGAGCAGAAGATCAACCATGGCTTGGTTGAAATTTTCATTACCTGCCAGCCCAACATAGGCTTTGGTTTGTTGGCTTTGTGCCAGTGATTGTTGCGCCGCTTTAACCGCTTGCATGATCGGCGTTTGACCGTGACTGTCACGATAAACGCCAATGCCCAAGTCCATTTTATGCTCGCGCGGATCGTCACGATACGCCAATGATAAGGAGAGAATCGGATCCTGCTGAGCAGGCGAGAGCAGATCTAACATAGTATTACGTCCTTTTAAGCTTGGATGCTCAAGATACGCTATACCCTACCCCATGCGGGGAAATTGGCAACCTCTTAACCATGATTCTCTTACCCTTTTCGGGCTCGCTCGGACAGAAAGTGTACGCATTGATTGGCACTTCCCCGCCACACCAAATGAGGATCCGCCTCATCTTGGATAAACTTGCCGTCAACTAATACATCAACCAGATCCACAACATCTCGCTGTTTTGATGACAATTCTGCCAATGTATAGCCTGTCCACAGCCAAATGTCTTTGCTCGGTGCGCGGCTGACCACCTCTTGTAACAATTCTTTTACACTGTCGATATTGGCAGGATGAAGCGGATCACCGCCACTTAATGATAATCCTCGGCGCGGGATCCGTGAATCGAGTAAGTCTTGAACAATCTGCTCTTGCATCAGGTCAGTGAAAGGATGGCCGCTGTTCAGCGGCCAGGTGGCTTTGTTGTAACAACCACGACATTGATGTTCGCACCCCGACACAAACAAGGTACAACGTGTGCCAGGCCCGTTAACCACATCAACCGGAAGGTATTGGTGATAATTCACGTCTTCCCCCTACATGTGTTTCACACGGCGAATCACTTCTTGTTGTTTGCCCGGATTAAAAGGTCGCGTATCAGGGCTGCCTAAATAGCCGCACACACGTCGTGTCACTGACACACGTGCCGGATCGTGATTGCCACACGCAGGACAGGTAAAGCCTTTGCTCGTACAATCAAATTCACCGGTAAACCCGCACTCGTAGCACTCATCAATCGGCGTGTTGGTCCCATAATAAGGCACGCGATCGTAGCTGTAGTCCCAAACGTTCTCTAACGCTTCTAAGTTGTGTTGAATGTTGGGGTATTCCCCGTAGCAAATAAAGCCGCCATTGGCTAAGCGTGGGTAATCCATCTCAAAATCGATTTTATCGTAAGGCGTCACCTGCTTTTCCACATCCAAATGGAAACTGTTGGTGTAATAGCCTTTATCTGTCACGCCCTCAATCACGCCAAACGCCTGGGTATCGAGCTGACAAAAACGACTGCACAAGTTTTCACTTGGGGTGCTGTACAAACTAAACCCATAGCCTGTTTCGGCTTTCCAACGCTCAGTGGCWTCGTGAAGATAAGCCACAATCGCCTTGGCTTTCTTTTGTTTCACCACGCTGTCGTAGATGTGCGGCGCGCTACCGTACAGCGCATTGATGGTCTCGTGCAGGCCAATGTAACCGAGCGAAATGGACGCACGTCCGTGTTTAAAAATCTCGCTGACATCATCGTCTGGGTTCAAACGGATACCACATGCACCTTCCATATATAAAATCGGTGCCACCCGCGCTTTCACGCCTTTAAAGCGAGCAATCCGGGTATCGAGTGCTTGGCGCGCAAGGTTTAGTGTCGCATCAAGGCGGGCATAGAACTCTTCCTCATCTCCTTCCGCTTCAATGGCCAAACGCGGCAGGTTTACACTCACAACCCCTAAATTGTTTCGGCCTTCATGCACCAGTGCACCGTCTTGTTCATAAGCACTTAAAAAGCTGCGACACCCCATTGGGGTTTTAAAGGATCCGGTGACGGATACCACTTGGTCATAGTTAAGAATATCGGGATACATGCGCTTAGACGCACACTCGAGCGCCAATTGCTTGATATCGTAATTGGGATCATCGGCCCGACGGTTTAAGCCCTCTCGGATACAGAACACGAGTTTCGGGAATACCGCTGTTTTGCGATTTTCCCCCAGACCCGCAATGCGATTGGCTAAAATCGCACGTTGCACCGCACGCGCCGCCCAGGATTCACCGAGCCCCAAGCCAAAGGTCACAAAGGGAGTCTGTCCGTTGGCGGTATGTAAGGTGTTAACCTCATACTCCAACGATTGAAAGGCATCAAAACACTCTTTGTCGGCGCGCGCACGTGCATACGCTTCAGGCTCCTTAATTGCCCACTCACGCGCGACCAGTAAGTGCTTTTGATAACTGGCTTCCACATAGGGTGCCAGCACTTCATCAATGCGGTTAATGGTGGTGCCACCGTATATATGGCTGGCGACTTGCGCGATGATTTGGGCGGTCACCGCGGTGGCGGTGGCGATGGATTTGGGCGGCGCAATTTCCGCATTGCCCATCTTAAAGCCTTTTTGCAGCATGCCAGCCAAGTCAATGAGCATGCAGTTGAACATCGGGAAGAAAGGCGAATAGTCCAAATCATGATAGTGAATTTCACCTGACTCATGGGCTCTTACTACGGCACTGGGCAGCATATGTTGTTTGGCGTAGTGTTTGGCCACAATTCCCGCAAGCAAGTCGCGTTGCGTCGGGATCACTTTACTGTCTTTGTTGGCGTTTTCGTGCAGCAATTCAGTGTTAGTTTGGCCTACCAGCCCTTGTACTTCATGATTCAAACGGCCACGGCGCTCACGGGCGATATCTCTATCATGACGGTACTCAATATAGGCGCGCGCCACCGCTTTGTGCGGCCCAGCCATCAGCACATCTTCAACGGCATATTGAATATGATCGATATCCACTTCGGCATCGCCAGCAAACTGTGTCGCAATCGTATCGGCTAACCGTCGGATCTCATCGTCGCTCAGTTGACATTGCTCAGCATCACGCATCGACTGCGCTGACTCGCGTGCACAAGTCACCGCCTGGACGATTCGAACTGCATCAAATGGGACGCGCGTTCCATCGCGTTTAATTACCGCTGGCATATGCCCTCCACACCATATATAGGATATACAATAAAATAAAAACACAAGATGTGGCATTAGATAGCAATTAGGGGATTCATTGTGTTGACACAGATCATCGAAGTCTCGAATAACCTTCGTCAGGCGAACTAAATGCCTATCTGTGCCGCAATCTCACTGATCTTCGTTATGATAGTTATCAGTTAAAATCAAAGGTTCTCCGCAAAGTGCTACAATGCGCCAGTGCATGCCCAACATTTCCAGTAGGATCACAGAGAAACGCGTAATAATGAGGTATCCACCATCGTACTTCGAGTTTTAGGCCTGCTCGTCCTTGTCGGAATATTTTCAGCCCCTAGCTATGGGCTGACAGTGGCAACATGGAATTTTGAGTGGCTGACCTTAAAGGACGATCAGCGGGCAGGCATCCGTCATCAAGATGATTATCAACAGCTGTCGTCGATCTTTGTTCAACTCGCTCCCGATGTGTTGGCTTTTCAGGAGGTTGATAGTCCTGAGGCGCTGGCACGTGTCGTTCCCGCGGAGGATTATACTGTCTATTTTTCCGACCGCTATGCAGAACTTAAAGCACGCTCCCAAAGCCAGCAGCTCACCGGAATTGCCGTGCGCAAAGGTTGGAAGGTGGAGGATCCTAACGATCTGCGTCAAATCGCGCTGCCGGGTTTTTTTGGCGTTCCATCGCTGCGGTATGGCACCTATTTAGTGGTTACGCCGCCTAATCAAGAGCCAATACATATCCTCTCAATACACCTGAAATCTGGGTGTTTCAAACAAACCCAAGCCTCACGGAGCTGCGAGAAACTGCGCAAGCAATTCAGTGTGTTAGCCGATTGGGTGCTTGAACATAGAGATAAAAACATTCTCATTGCTGGCGACTTCAATCGCTATATCAGTGATAAACAGGATCCCTATTGGCAACAATTTCGCCAAGCCCTCCTTGAAAATACCTCCGCCCCACCCGATATTGTTAATGTCACCCAAAGCGTGCGTGCACGGTGCAAAGCGAGACGCTACAACTGGCGCACCCAAACGTGGAATCAAGTGATGTATAGCCGTTTGGTCGATCATATTTTGGTGTCTGAATCACTGGCTTCTCGGTGGCAATACAGCTTTCAGCATCATTTTGCCTATCACAAGGTGATGAACTATCGACTTAGCGATCACTGCCCGGTGGTGGCAACGTTTAAAGCCAATGAGCGCTAAAAGCGATTGACCTCCCGAAAAGATTGCGAGAGGCTAGCGCATTGTCATGGTGATGACATAAAGGGTCGTTAGCCTCCCTTCATATGGACTGTTGAAGTCACCCAAGGAGAAAAAATGGATAGCTTACAACATCAAGTCATCCCGACCGATGACGATTTATTAGCCGATTATCTCGGTGATATTGGCGTGCTTCACGGCCAAGATGCGCGCAGTGACAACGACGTATTTAGCGACGACATCGAGGACGCCACACGATAGGCATCGATGTTGCGTTTCTAACATCACGCTGACAACCACACTCTCGCGCCGTAGTAGGTTGTTAGTACATTCACCCACATACCTGATGCACTATGAAAAAACGTCTTTCTATCGCGCTCTTTTTTCTTTCTTTTTTATCATTCCACGCCTCTGCCGCACCTGAACTTATCGCCAAATCCACACTCGATTTTGGCGACTTTGAGGAAACGGCCAACGTAGAGATACAAGGCAATATTCAAGAAGATGTCTTACGCCTGGCCGAACGCGGGGTGGAAAAAGAAGAAGCGGATTATTTCGTGATCGATCAGGTTAGCGAAGATACCAAGAAAGATCTCTTAGTGGTCTCGGTGACGCTTTATCGTGAGCACACCACAGACACGCAAAAAAGCCTAGAAGCTCGCCTCGGCTAATCCGTTTTCGAGACAGGCAGGTTGTCGCTTGCCTGTTTTCCTCTCTGCCTTACTCCGCTCTCTGCCATTTGCTACACTTGCCGCTCTTAATAAAACTAGAATGAGCAATGTCGTGATTGGAACCTTAGATAAGATGCGCACAGAAGCCGGCGCAGAGGTACAGTACTTTCTGCGTGTCGGTGACGAAGAGCTGCATCTCAACCCTCTCCTTGGACAAACACTAACCCTGACCCACACTGGCAATATCTTTTGCGATGCCTGTGGGCGAAAAACCAAGAAAAGCTATTCGCAAGGCCACTGCTACCCCTGCATGAAAAAACTCGCCCGCTGCGACATGTGTATTATGAAACCGGAAACCTGTCACTATGCACAAGGTACCTGTCGCGAGCCCGAGTGGGGCGAGCAATTTTGTATGACCGATCATATTGTCTATCTTGCCAACACCTCGGGATTGAAGGTGGGTATTACCCGCGCCAACCAAATGCCCACACGTTGGCATGATCAAGGTGCCACGCAAGCGCTCCCTCTGTTTCGGGTGAAAACGCGCCAGATTTCCGGGCTAGTTGAAGTCGCGCTTGCGCAACATGTGGCGGATAAAACCAATTGGCGTGCTCTTTTAAAAGGCGATAATGCTCAGCTTGATCTCCATGCCGAAGCAACGCGTCTGACCCAAGCCATTGAGTCAGATCTCGCTGATATTCGCCTGCAATATGGTAGCGATGCCGTGCTGCCCGCCGAGCTGGATGCCCTGAGCTTTAGTTACCCTGTCACTGAACACCCTTCCAAGATAAACTCACACAATTTTGATAAAAATCCGGAAGTGGGTGGAGTATTGAAAGGCATTAAAGGTCAGTATCTGATATTTGATACGGGCGTGATCAACGTGCGCAAGTTTACCAGCTACGAAGTGACCGCCTCGCACAGCTAACGGCGCATCAATCAGCATCAAACAAACCGTGCCAGTGGTCGTGACCACTGGCACGGTGTTGGTGAGACGACTACTGAGGTTGGATGCCCGTCATATCTGAAATTAACGCAATATGTTGTGCACTTAACGGCAGTGACCAACGGACATCACCGGCATCGGCCACCAGCACATTGGCGTCGGCGATAATCTGTAGCGAGTCGGTTTGCACCTGCATGCTCAATTTCATTGCGGGCAATTTGATCACCACCTCATGGGCGGTCACGATCAACTTACCTTGCTCGATATCAACCACCATTAGGCGCGTTCCTCCAAAGGCTTATCGGCGCGTTTATCGCTAAGCACCGCCATCGTAAGCCGGCTCACGCACACATCTCGGCCTCGTTCATCCTGGATGGTGATATTCCACACCTGCGTGGTTGCGCCGAGATGCACAGGGGTTGCTACGCCAGTCACCGTGCCTTCTCGCATCGCACGCAGATGATTCGCATTGATATCCAACCCGACGCAGTACTTTCCTTCCGGCACACACATGTTCGCCGCCAAGGAGCCCAATGTTTCCGCGAGCACGACAGACGCCCCGCCATGGAGCATACCCAGCGGCTGATGCGTGTGCGGGGCCACCGGCATGGTGCCCGTTAAGCTGTTATCGTCAAATGCAGTGTATTCAATACCCAAATGCGCGACCAATGTATTGGCTGAAGAGGCATTTAACCCCGCTAACGACATGTCTTTTTTCCAAATACTCACAATACTTTCACCCATTGCTGTTTATCCCGATGGAAACGAAAACGCTGCGCGAAACGCGGACTACCAAGCTGCGCCCAACGCAGCCTGCGCGCATCAGTAGACGTTAAGCCAAGAAGCCAGTACATTNAAATGCGCGACCAATGTATTGGCTGAAGAGGCATTTAACCCCGCTAACGACATGTCTTTTTTCCAAATACTCACAATACTTTCACCCATTGCTGTTTATCCCGATGGAAACGAAAACGCTGCGCGAAACGCGGACTACCTAGCTGCGCCCAACGCAGCCTGCGCGCATCAGTAGACGTTAAGCCAAGAAGCCAGTACATTAGCACTCTGATAGCTTTGCTAATAATCACTGCGACTGTGGCGCAAAACGATACAGGAAATGACCATGCTACGCACTGCCAAAACCGTCATGTTATCGCTATGCCTGATGGTCGTGCTTTCATCTTGCTCTCACTCACCAACAGGACGAAACCAGCTGTTGCTCTTTTCCGGTGATGACATGGCGAACCTCGGACAACGCTCGTTTGAGGAGATGAAAAAGTCGCAACCTATCAGTGACGACCAAGCCATCAACGCCTACGTGCAATGCGTCACCAACGCCATCTTAAAAGTCGTACCACCGCAAACCAACTTCTCGGAATGGGAAGTGGTGGTATTCGACAGCGATCAAGTTAACGCCTTTGCCCTTCCCGGCGGCAAAATCGGCGTTTACACCGGACTGCTCGATGTGGCACAAACCTCGGATCAATTAGCCGCGGTGATCGGTCATGAAATTGGTCATGTTTTAGCCGACCACAGTAATGAACGTCTTTCTCGCTCTCAACTTGCCGCACTGGGGCTAACGGTTACTGGTATGTCTCTATCAGATAGCCCTCACGCCGCCATGGCAATGGCAGGTTTAGGGCTTGGCGTGCAAGTCGGTATTTTGCTGCCCTATAACCGCGCTCAAGAATCAGAGTCAGATAAAATTGGCCTGCAATTAATGCACCAAGCAGGGTTCGATCCAAGTGCGAGCGTTGCCCTGTGGCAAAATATGGCAAAAGCATCCAAGGGCGCAACTCCGGAGTTGCTCTCAACTCACCCATCACCTGATACCCGTATTAACGCGTTACAAACGGGCGTCAGCCAATTGCCCAATATCCCTCATCGCTTAACTGCAAACTGTCAGCGACCGCCATCAACGCAATAAAAACAAACATTTCCTTAACAAAGTGAACATCATCACAAAGCCTGCATACAAACGCGGGCTGCGCGTCATAGCGTGAGAACAGCCCGTCGTCGTCACACAAAAAATTAACCTATATGTTACGATTAAGTTTTATTAGAGGACGAGTGACGATACGCGTGATGAAGCCGCTTTTCATCTTGTTTTTTTTGATGTTGCAGGTGCCGTTTGCCTTCGCAACGGCACAAGAGACAAACGATCTTTTTGAGCAGCTGTTTGAGAAGCATGCATTAGTCATGCTGCTCCTTGATCCTGATACGGGTAAGATAAAAGCGGCTAATCCAGCCGCCAGCGAGTTTTACGGGTATTCACAGCAGACGCTGAGCCAAATGAATATCGCCAGCATTAATGCGCTGTCCCCCGAAGCGGTCGCTGAAGAACGTAAGCTGGCGGCATTAGAGGATCGAAACTATTTCATTTTTAGTCATACGCTATCGGACGGCACAACCAAAACAGTGAGGGTGTCGTCGATACCTATTGTCTACCACGATGAGCCTACCCTTTTTTCAATTATCACCGATATCAGCGATTATCGTGCCACCCAAGAGTCATTGTGGCACTATCAAAATCGACTCGAGCAAATGGTGGCACAACAGACCGAGCAAATTGCCAAGCAAAAAAATGACCAACTGATTTTTACATCCTTGATTATCGTTGTACTCGGCGCAGGGCTTGCGACAATGTGGTTTGTGCTCACTAAATCACGACGCACCGAGTATGAGCGGCAATTGGAGCGTAAACGCTTAGATGAAATAATCCGCGGCACCCATGTGGGCACGTGGGAGTGGCATATCCCTAGCGGAGAACTGGTCATCAACGAGCGCTGGGCAAAAATTTTGGGTTATCAACAGCACGAGCTAATGCCCGCATCCTTTGAAACCTGGGAAAAGCTTTGTCATAGCGACGACTTCGCGCGCGCGTCTAACGAGCTTGATGCCGCCTTCAGCGACACTAACCCTTTTTATGAGTGCGAATTTCGTATGCTACATAAAGAGGGTTTTTGGGTCTGGATTTTGGCAAAAGGCAAAATCATGGAGTGGGATCGCGACCACAACCCGATTCGCATGGCGGGCACGCACCAAGATATCAACGAAACCAAGCGTCTTTATCTGCAATTTGAGCATATGGCGCATACCGACACCCTGACAGGTGCCCTCAACCGCGTTGCGTTTAAGCAGCGCGCGGATATTGTGCTGGCGCAAGCACGCCAACAGGGCGCACATTTTGCCCTACTGTTTATCGATCTCGATGGCTTTAAGAAAATAAACGATACCCATGGCCATGATGCCGGTGACAGTGTGCTCATTGAAACCACCGAACGGATGGGACAAAGTATCCGTCATTCGGACACCCTCGCTCGCCTGGGCGGCGACGAGTTCGCGGTGATTTTAGAGTACACCAGCCATTCAAAAGATGCCGCTCGCGTCGCCAAGAAAATCATCGCCTGCCTCAATCAGCCGTTCAAGGTGGATGAGCAGCAACAGGCGCATCTATCAGCCAGTATTGGTATAGCGTGCTACCCGGAACACGGCGAGTCGGTTGAGCAACTTCTTAACTGCTCCGACGCCGCCATGTATTATGCGAAGAAATCGCTAAAAGGCGGCACTTATTCCGTCTGTGACCCTGATAATCATGCAACCACGAGCAACAACCGCGGGAAACAATCACTCTAGACACTCACGGTTGGCTATTTTGAGATGCTTATTTTTGCGCGGCTTGTTGTGATGGTGCTGTGGCACGCGGCGTTTGGCTCGCCAACGCCTCATTGGTCACATCCTGGATGGAGATAAACATGTGATTGACCTCACCCCGTGTATTCGCCATTGGGTGCATGGTGACGTTTTGATACATAAAGGGGAGCTGACCGGTGATCGGGCGAACATGACGACAACGGAACAAATACGGGCGTTGCTGCCAGACAATAAAACTGCGACAACGGAGATCGAACACGGGTTGCGACTTGGCTCGAAACCAAGGCTCATTAATTTCCGGAAACACCTCGAATAACGAGCGATTTTGCACGTCTTTGGCGTGTTTACCGCTATGGTGGACCATAAAGCCGTTCCACATTTGGATGTGGAAGTCTCTGTCTAACACAATCAATCCCATGTCGATGTGCTGTACCATGTCGAGCATCCAATGGAATTGGTCAAAATCATCTGTGCTCATCGCATTACTCCTCATCCATTAGGTAGGCCAACTTCGCATCGAGCAGCGGCAAAGACTCATCCAGTAGCAATAGTAACAAATCGCATTTTATATCTGTTCCGTCTATCTGATAGCTCACCTCAATGGTTACTGTGCGTTTCCAAGACCCTTTCATCGCCGCTATCAACTGATCCACTTCAGCGTGCTGACCCAAGAGCGCCGGATAGCTTTGCGAAAATTCGAGTGCGCCTTGATCGCCTAAGCCCTTTAAAAAGGCACTAATCAGAATATTGCTAATATCTACCAGCAATTCGAGCTCGTTGTCGACCGACCCATCCTCGGGATAGTCCAGCAATTTCACCATCTCGGTAATACTGGAATCACTGATCAGCATCAGGGCTTCGCCAGCGATCCCTTCCCCACTAAAGCCCTGACACACACCGTTCATAGTATTTGATTGTGCCAAGTGCCGGATCGTCATGGTCAGCTCAGTCACTTCAAACACGTTCACCTGTGGCAGCGGCACGTGGACGAACAACCCACAATGTCGGGCAAGTTTATCTGCTGCCTGCCCCATGGCGATATTCACCACTTCCATGTAAATATCTCGGCGACTGAGTTTTTCTGTTGGCGCATGTAAACGCTTGGTCTCTGACGCAGAGGCAGTGGATAAATACGCTTTGATTAATGCTGCGACGCGCTCACGACTGATGGGCTTTTTAACAAAGTCTTTCGCGCCCCGCTCCAGCACCTGCTGCTGAGCAAGCGGCTGAATGTCGCCTGAGACCACCACGACAGGCACCGTCATCCCGGCTTCTTGCATTGCTTCGAGCGTTTGGAATCCATCAAGTTCCGGCATCGTCAAATCAAGAAACATGATGTCTATCGGCTGACTACTTAAAACGTCCAACGCCACGTTACCATTTTCGGCAAAATGTACATCGGCGTTCAAGTGATCGGGGAGTGTTCGCGCTAGCTGCTTGCGCGCAAGCGCAGAATCGTCAGTGATCAGTATTTGTGTGGTCAAAAGCCTCTCCTTTCCGACTTCTTTGCTGAGAGTGTGGCTGGGTTAACACTGTAAGCATAAACCAAGATAGCGAGGAATGAGGGCAAACCAGTCAAAATGCGATGATTCTTTTGATATCAGGAGGCTACTTTTATCTTTGGCATAAATGAGTAAGGCGATCTGAGCGACTGATCAGGTTAGGGGCATGCAAGTAAAAATAATGCAAACATGTCAAACAAAGCTGAACGCATTGGTACACTTTTTCGCTGATGATCTCAGGCGAGTCGTCAAATTCACCCGTGATTAACGCTTGCCAATCCTCGGCAAACCTATCGACCATAGTAATGTCTCTCTCTGGCGCAAGGATATGGCTCAAGGCCTTTTTTATCGGGGTGATATCTTCACTCGCGGCAAAAATATTTCTCAGCGCAATAATCACATCCACCAATGCGTCCTGTGTATCTGGCTTTTTCGCCGCATTATAAAGACGAGACATGGCCAAGCGAATACCACGCGAGTCGGTGTCATCCACCAGCATACTCCAGCGCTCAATATCAACTAAGTCTGTCTCACTGATCGCCACCGGGTCGTCCGTTTCTGCTACCGAACCAAAGTCTTGGCGCCGATTATCAAGCGAGAAAGGATCGATACGCCACACCCATTCGGGAGCAACAAAAGCCTTATGCTCCCCGAGATAGCAAAGCGCCATACACAAAACAATATTCAGCTCAGTGGTTTGTTGTTCCGTCTCGGCATCGAGTACCTCTTCTGGCCAATCATCGTCCTCTAAAAAATCACCAAAGTTAATCGCAAACGCATAACCCGACTCGAGCATGAACCCGTTATCGCGACGTTTGGCCATTAGACGCGCCGCCTGTAGAACATATTCCGCAATCCCAGGGGTATAGCGGCGCACACTGCCCCATTTCGTATCCAATTCAGCCAAATTGGTGAGTGCCGCATTGCGAAAGCCCACAAACATCGGAATATGAGCAACTTCGCCATCAGCTAAGCTACGTGCCATCTCCAGCATTTCTTGCACGGTTTCCACGAACGTATCAGGGCTAACAACCCCGCGAATGCGCATCAAGTCATAGCTATTAACCAGAATCGACACGGGTAAACTGGCCAAACTAACCACGCCGCGGTGGCCACTGGCATCTTTGTAGTCGCCGCAGGTTTGCTGCGGCTCTTTCCCCGACGTTGTGAATAAGCGAGACAGAGCAGGGTCAGCGGCCATACGTTTTTGAACCTGCTTACTGACCGGAAACTGCTCAATCGCCGCGGTGAGATAACCAGCCCCTCGGTAAAAAAGGTGCGGCCGCTGTCCCGCTTTAATCAAAAATAAAGGATAAAGTTCGCCCGCCAGTTGGCAAAACGCACTGGTTAAAGGGTCCGAACTATTAATTCGCGTCGCCAGCTCACCACCTTGCTGCGCGCGCCAGACATTAAAGACGTGGCGGCCATTTTGCATCACGTGCGGCAACCGATAGAAGAAGGATTGTTCACTTTCTCCTTGCTCCACCGCAGACACACGTAAGTGGCGACAAAGCTCAATATATTGATTGAGTGTGTCGCGCTGAATCCGGCTCAAGCCCAGTTTTTGCATCAAAATTAAGCGGCCTTCCGCTTCTGTCACATTCAGGATGTAGCTCACCACGCGGTGGCCCATCGCTTTGACAAAATGCGGAATAGCCGGATAGGACATCATCGTTTCCTAACCTTGTGTTAATCGTTCACAGATATCAATACGTGCTCAGGCATCTATTATGGTATCGACATCAGCGCGGAAAACTATACCGTTCGAAGCGTCGGCCATTTCGGCCATTAAAGACATGACCCCTTTGGGTGATGTTAAAAAGTAGAGCGCTTCCATTGACTTGGCAAGCCGGGACAAACCCTGAAACACTTTTGCCCACAAAGGCGACGGTGGATGCTTGACCAAGCGATCGCACGCATCTATTCTAGCGTACAAGTGTACGCTTAAATGAATATAACGAGTTATGGATACCAAGGCTTCAACCTCTCCCCCTCAGAAACCACGCTTAATCTGGTTAAACATTAGCGTGTTTACCCTCACGTTTTTGATTGCAGTGATAGGAACACCATTGTGGGCGTGGCATCACGGCTTTGATTGGGTGCAAATTACCGCGCTGATTGTTGCGTTTAGCTTTTGTGGCCTGTCGATCACCGCCGGCTATCACCGATTGTGGGCCCACAAAACCTATCAAGCCCATCCGGTGCTGCGCTTTATCTTCGCCATTGGTGGGGCCTTTGCACTGCAAAACAGTGCGCTTCATTGGTCGTCGGATCACCGCATTCACCATCGCCATGTCGACGACAACGATGTTGACCCCTATTCCGCTAAACGCGGCTTTTGGTTCTCACACCTTGGCTGGATGCTGCGTGAATACCACCCCAACCGTTACGGCGATTACAGCAACTGCCGCGATCTGCAAAAAGACAAGATCGTGATGTGGCAACACAAGCACTACCTTGCGCTAACACTAGCCACCAACTTTGGCTTCCCTATCGCGTTTGGTTTGCTCCATGGCGATGTTTGGGGCGCGATTTTACTGGTCGGCTTTACTCGATTGGTGCTAAGCCACCACACCACCTTTTTCATTAACTCACTGGCGCATGTGTGGGGCAGCCAGCCTTATACCGATAAAAATACCGCGCGGGATAATGGCGTGCTTGCCTTAATGACCTTTGGCGAGGGCTACCACAATTTTCACCATATTTTTGAGAATGACTACCGTAACGGCATTCGCTGGTGGCAGTTTGATCCTACCAAATGGCTGATCAAAACCGCGTCTTGGCTGGGTCTCGCGGAAAAGCTGCGCGTGACCCCCGAAGAGAAGATTGAAAAAGCGCGTGCGACAATGCAGCTTCAGCGGGCAACGCAAAAGCTAAGCAATAAGCCTAATGCCGCGCATCGCTTGCAAATCTTACAACAAGAGTACGATGCCTTGGTCGCCAAAATGGCGGACTACTACACACTGAAAAAACAGCTGTTAGCGCTCGAGCGTGACAAGCTGCGCGAAAAAGTCGAAAACGCCGAGCTAACCCAGCAATACCAAGATTTAAAGGTGCGTTTTCAGCAACAAAAACGCAGCTGGCAGGTGCTTACCGCCAAATATGCTAGCTAGACGCGACGAGCACGCGACACACACCAAACCGGCCACTTGGGCCGGTTTTTTTTAGCGGGCACGGACGCATCTCTGGCAAGCTCTGTTTATGCCCTTTAGTGGGACGGGGTCAGAAAAGAAAGCAGGATCGACTCCAGCTCATCCCACGGTAAGGCGTCGGTATCGATCACTTCGATGCGCGACTCGGCGTGTTTAATCGACATAGGTGTTACAGTAACCACCTGATTGGCGACGTTAAACGCGTAAAAACCCTCGTCTGTATTGACCACTGCTTTAATCCGTTGGGCGTTGATGTTGCTCAATAGCCCGTATAAAGCATCAAACGGAAAGCAACAGTGCGCGGCAAACAACCAGCCGCAGCTGACATAGCCCTGCCCTTGGTTCTCTTTGCGGGTATAGGTATCGTCCGGACCCAGTGCTAACGTGGTCATGGGCTCGGCATCATTGTGATGGTGATGATAGTGCGCTTGACGAGCGTGACGCGGTAACGCAAGCCACGCGGTCTCGAGCACGCCCTGTTCAACGCCGGTGACCAAGCTTTTCTCGCCATCAAACGCGGCGACATAATCATAAAAGGTGGCGATTTGCGCCTCACTACACTGGTCAAGCTTGTTGGCCACCACCACATCCGCGAGCGCGATTTGATCATGAAAGTTTTGATTTTCACGATAGCGCACATCATCAATACAGCGCGGATCCACCAAAGTAATGGTCGCGCTCAGCGACAAGGTGGTATCGAAAGGCGGCTGAGTCAGCTTACCGATAATGTCTTTAGGATGACCCAGTCCCGTCGGCTCAATCAAAATCCGATCCGGCTGCTCGGCGAGCAAGGTATTGAGCCCCACCGTCATGGGTAAGCCAGCCACACAACACATGCATCCGCCCGGCACTTCCTTTACCAGCGCGCCTTGTTCAGAGAGGATAGCGCCATCGACACCCACCTCACCAAATTCGTTCACCAAGATAGCCCAACGTTCATGTTCGGGTTTATTCGCCAGTAAATGACGAATCGCCGTGGTTTTCCCCACGCCAAGAAACCCAGTGATAATGTTGGCTGCGATCTGACTCATGATTCTATCCGCTCGTTACTTGTATCGGCGTAGTGTAACGGATTGCGCCACACGCGTCGCCTTTTGGTCACGCACATGGAACGTATCCATGTGTAGCTCAGTGAATGGCACAAAAAATGATGAAATATCATGCACTCACTGCAAGTGGTGATCATTACCAATAAAAGCTTGGTAGAATAAGAGGTTCGCTAACACACTTCTTAGGAGGAAGTATGCTGAATCCATCAACGGCAAAGTCGGTGATTGACCATGCTCTGTTTTTAGGCGCGGATTTCGCCGAACTCTTTGTCGAACGCCATCACTCAGGCAACGTGGAGCTGTTGTCTGGTGAGGTGGATAAAGTGAGCTCAGGGATTGATTTTGGTATTGGTATCCGGTTGTTCTTCGGTCATAAAGTGCTTTATGGCTATACCAACAGCCGCGATGAAGAACAATTGAAAAAAGTCACCAGCTTGCTGTGCGCGCGCGACAAGCGCGATCAAATTGCCACCGCTGGGCCGCTCAATTTATCCCATTTAAATGACAAGCACCCCGTGTCTGAGCCGTTATCGTCTGATCAACATGTGGCCGATAAAGTGGCGTTCTTACGCCAAGTAGATACGCGCATTCGTGCCGAGAGCGATAAAATTGCCCAAATTATTGGTCGTGTCGGCCAACGTGAGCAACAGGTCGAAATTTTTAACTCTCATGGCCTCCATGTCACAGATACCCGCCACTACACGCGTATTGCCGCTACAGCGGTCGCCACGAACGGTGAAGAGCAGTCAACGGGCTTTGATGCTCCCGGTGCGCTCACAGGCTGGGAATTCCACCAAGATATCGATCCGGTTGAGATGGGCGAGCGTGTCGCACGACAGGCGCTGGTTAAGCTTGGTGCCCAAGCCTGTCCATCAGGCGAAATGCCGGTGGTGATTGGCAACGGTTTTGGTGGCGTGATTTTCCACGAAGCCTGTGGCCACTTGTTAGAAACCACCTCGGTGGCGAAACAGGCTTCCGTCTTCCATGACCAAATGGGCGAAATGATTGCCAGCCCCGTGGTGAGTGCGGTGGACGATGGCACCTTGGCGAATGCGTGGGGCTCAATCAACATCGATGATGAAGGCATGGAAACCCAGCATACCCAGTTGATCAAAGACGGTAAGCTCACCTCGTTTATGGTCGATCATATGGGTAGCCTGAAAACCGGTTATGCGCGCACCGGCTCTGGCCGACGTGAGTCTTATAAATTCGCACCGACCTCGCGGATGCGAAACACCTTTATTGAGCCCGGTAACGACAGCTTAGACGCCATGATTGGCTCGATGGAGCGTGGCATCTATGCCAAGAAAATGGGGGGTGGYTCAGTACAGCCCGGCACCGGCGAGTTTAACTTTGCGGTGCAAGAAGCCTATTTGGTAGAAGATGGCCAAATCACCGCGCCACTCAAATCTGCCACCTTAATCAGTACGGGGCCTAAGGTGCTTAAAGAAATCAGCATGGTCGGCAAAGATCTTGCTCTTGCCGCCGGCATGTGTGGTTCGGTAAGCGGCGCCGTCCCCACCACCGTGGGCCAACCTGCATTGAAAGTCGATAACATCCTAGTAGGAGGCGGTAACGCATGAGTGAGCCAACCATTAAAGCAACCCTAAGCGATGCCGTCGATCAGGTACTCAGCTTAGTGAAACAGCAAGGGGCGCAAGCAGACGTGATTGCCAACGCCAGCGAAAGCTTGTCACTCAAAGCCGACCAAGGCGATCTCTCCGAGCACAAAGTCACCGCCGGTCAAGTGATCGGCGTGCGGGTGATCAAAGGGGATCAAGTTGCCACCAGCTATTCAGAATCGCTCGATAGCGACAGCCTTGCCAGCATGGTGAACGCCGCACTCACCAACGCAAGCTTTACCAAAGCCGATCCCGATCAGCAAATTCGCGCTGAGGGGCAGCACATTGATCAGCAAGATCCTAGCTTACTGCAAGCAGATAACACCCCGATTGAAGACAAGATCGCGTTAGCGCTTGCCCTTGAGCAAGAGGTGGTCAGTCAACCCCGCGCAACGGGTGCGCCCTACAATGGGTACAGTGAGCAAACCCAATATCAGTTGCTTGCCAATACTCTAGGCACGCGCTGCTATCACAGTGAGCGTAGCTTTAGTTGCTACACCGCAGCACTGCTCAATCACGACGGTAAGCAAGCGATGCATCTGGGCGCGTCAGTATCACGCCGCTTTGCTGACCTAGATCTCGCCCATGCGACCCAACTGGCCTATCAAACCGCTGACGCCTTGCTCGAGGGTGGCCCAGTGAAAACGGGTTCGTATCCGGTGATTTTTGAGCATGATTGTCTCAGCGAGTTGCTGGGCGCCTTTGGCAGCTGTTTCTCCGGCGATGCCGCCAAGCGCGGAACCAACCCGTGGCGTGAAAAAGTCGGCAAGCCCGTTGCGGATACGGCGCTCACCATCACCGATGTGGCAAGACTTGATGGCGGGATGCGTATTAAAGCGTTTGATAGCGAAGGCTTTGCCACCGCCGATACGCCTTTGATTGAAAACGGCGTCTTAGTCGGCTTTTTACACAATAGCGCCACGGCGCAGCATTTTGGTGTCCCCCATACGGCTAACGCAGGCCGCAGCCCCAAAGGCGGTTTGGATGTCACGTCTCGTCATGATGTGATTGCCGCAGGTCAACACAGTAATGCGGACGTGCATGCCGGTGAATACCTTGAGTTGGTGTCACTGCAAGGTGTGCATTCAGGCGCCAATGCCATCAGTGGCGATTTCTCTTTCGGTGCAAGTGGGTTTGTTTGCCGAGAGGGAAAACGCGTTCGTCCGGTTCGCGGGATCACAGTGGCCGGTAACTTCTATACCATGCTCAATGAGATAGATGCTATCGGCAATACCGTGTTACCCAACTATGATGGCGCCTTCTTCGCACCACGTATCCGCTTTGCCCGCTTATCCATCGCGGGTGAATAACGGCGCATCCTCTAAAGGCATAGGCTTAGGCCGATGCCTTTTTATTCTCAGTTTGTGCTTCAACACTTTGTACCGCGGGGTTCATCTTCGCCGCTAAGTCGGTAAATGCCTGCATGGCGACGTCACTGGTCAGAATACGCCCATGCCCTAACCCTTCGGTGGCTAGCACAGTCACATGCGGGTAGTCAGTGGCTTTTTCGGTGACGGCAAAGGAGGCAAAACGATCATTTTTGTCGTGGGCAATCACCACCGGATGGCGGCGGCGCGACAATTTTTCTAGCGGCTCAATGGTCTCGATTGGATAACCGTGCTGCTCACCCACTTCTTGGACAATTTCAGCAAACAGCTTCAGTGAATACCCCGATTTACGGACCGAGGCATATAAATTTTCACGATAATTCAGCACGGGGGCGACCAAAAAGAGCGGTAAATCATCCACCTGAGGGTGCTCGCTTTCCAACACCGCGGCTGCGCCCATACTATGCGCAATCACCCCAGACACATTATCGACTTGATCTAATACATCATTGATCGCCTGCACAAAGCCGGGAATGTGGCTTTCTTCCCCGCCACTTTGACCGTGTGCTGGATGATCAAATGCGACCGTACGAAAGCCTAGTGACGCGATATGTGCCATGAGTGGAAAGAACTGACTGGCGGATCCCGACCAACCGTGCGTCAGCAACCAGGTTGGCCCAGCGCCAAGGCTATACATTTGTAGCTCTCCTTCTTGGCTTTGCACTCGAGAGCGCACCACGCCTTCAGGCTCTGCGTTCACCATAGGACTGCGTGTTGGGGTGAGAAAGAGTTTTCGTGCGACTTTTTTAGCATGGCGAGGTGCCAAGCGGTGATGACACCGGCTCACCGCCCCCACGAGAGAACGTTTGGCGCTAAAGCGGCCCGGCGTTGAAAAATACACTTTTTTACTCATGGT
Organism: Salinivibrio sp. IB282; assembly: GCF_001995685.1. Classification (NCBI taxonomy): domain Bacteria; kingdom Pseudomonadati; phylum Pseudomonadota; class Gammaproteobacteria; order Vibrionales; family Vibrionaceae; genus Salinivibrio; species Salinivibrio sp. IB282. The sequence goes on from NZ_MUET01000034.1 coordinate 35,455, forward strand.
CATTGAATCCTTAAAATCGAACGAGTGTTCGTTTTTATACTGAAAAATATCGTTGGTTCGATACCGACACAATGTTCATTCTTATCGGGAACATTCGCGGCGGCTTTGCGCGAGCAACTGCTCGACACCATGCCAAAAGCGTGTCCCTTCCGGCGATTCGAGTGACAAACGCAGAAATAACTGGCTACTCAAATAGTGCCCATACAACTGATAGACAGCTTGCCAGGTATCAAGATCGGCGCGAAATTCGCCGGCTTGCTTGCCCTTTTCAAACTGTGCGGCTAGGTAGTCAAGCCATTGACGAGTGACGCGCTGCAACGCCTGATGGATGGGATCATTGCTCGCACGCTGCTCATGCCACGCATCTAAAAATAAGCACTGACCCTGAAAGTGCTGATGCCAACCCATCCAATTACGCAGCAAATGTTGCAATTTGGCCTCAATACTCGCATGGTCAGCTTCGCGACTCGGGCTAATCACCCGCTCGACAAAGCGATCACCAGCAAAATGCGCCACCGCGATTTGTAAGTTTTCACGCGAGTTGAAATGGGCAAATAGCCCGCTTTTTGACATTTTTACGTCGCGCGCCAAGCTACCAATCGTCAAGCTTTCCAATCCATACACGCTGGCTGACTCAAACGCGGCTTCGAGAATACGCAACCTGGTTTGCTCACGTTTCGAGAGCGAGTACGTCGGTTCACTAGATACGCCCATCTCATTAAACCTTCAAAAACGGATTGCTAAAAACCAAATGACTACGCCAGGGCACCTTGGCAGTCAACGTTTATTACCTTACCGCAACCGTCTATCCATTAATAGTACGAACGTTCGTTTTTATCCAGTCGATATGTGGATCTGTTTGCCTTCTCCACCACCGTAAGGTGTGTAAGAAAGCGCATTTTCATGAGGTTGCGCAATTTATCGACAAAAATTGCTGAAACCACATTCCATATTCTTTTTAGTTTTAACAAGTGCTTTTTTTATCTAGTAATAATGTGACATAGGTCTTCATTGCATGCACCTTCCGGCATATGATGCCAACCAATCACTAACTCTTTAATACGTTTAAACGGGGTTAGGCATTCAAATCATTATAATTCTCTAGGTTGGAACGCCGATTATGACAGTTATCCTTTTAAACCTGATTGCTTTTGCGCTGCTGCTGGCGGTGCTTGTCAAATTGCACAAGCAACAAAAATCCTTATCCACACGCGTGTTTACCGGCCTCGGCATGGGGGTTGCGTTCGGTGCTGCGCTGCAAGCGTTATACGGTGCTGACGGCGCTATCACGCGCGAAACCATCAACTACATCAATATCGTCGGCTCCGGTTATGTCAGCCTACTCAAAATGATCATCATGCCGTTGATTACCGTGTCGATTATTGGCGCGATTTTGAAAGTGAAAGACTCAGGCTCTTTAGGCAAAATCTCTAGCTTAAACATCGGCATTTTACTTGCTACCACCGCTGCTTCCGCGCTCATTGGCGTGTTCGTCAGCAGTCTATTTGGATTGTCTGCGCAAGATATCGTGCAAGGTGCGCAAGAAATGGCACGCGGGGCTGCACTTGAAGAACGCCTGGGTACCGTTGAAAACCTGTCACTGGCTGATATGGTTATCTCTTTCTTCCCGCAAAACCCATTTGCAGATTTGGCMGGCAGCCGTCCGACTTCAACCATCGCTGTAGTGATTTTCTCTGCGCTAGTGGGTATAGCCGGAGTGGCGCTTTCACGCACTCAGCCTGAACTTGGCGAGCGTTTTGAACGCTTTATGGATGTGGCTCAGGAGTTAGTGCGCACGCTCGTACGTATGATCATCGGCCTCACACCCTACGGTATTTTGGCTTTGATGAGCAAAGTGGTGGCTGGCTCAAACGTCAGTGAAATTCTTGAGCTGGCCAATTTTGTCGCCGCCTCCTATGTGGGCTTAGGTGCCATTCTAGTGATGCATCTGGTATTGATTGGCCTTGTTGGTATGAGCCCAATTCAATATCTGAAAAAAGTGCTCCCGGTGCTGACATTCGCCTTTACGTCTCGCTCAAGCGCGGCCACGATTCCGCTCAATATCGATTCACAAATGAAGAACTTGGGTAACGATCCGGCCAGCGCCAATTTCTCTGCCTCATTTGGTGCCACCATGGGTCAAAATGGCTGTGCCGGTCTGTATCCTGCCATGCTGGCGGTGATGATTGCGCCCACCATTGGTATCAACCCACTCGATCCGGGCTTTATCGCCACCTTGGTTGCGATTGTCACTGTCAGTTCATTCGGGATTGCCGGTGTGGGCGGCGGCGCGACCTTTGCGGCACTGATTGTACTCTCGGCACTAGATATGCCAGTCGCGCTAGCGGGTCTGTTGATTTCTATCGAACCATTAATCGATATGGGTCGTACCGCTGTGAACGTGAGCGGCTCAATGACGGCCGGTACCCTCACCTCTCGATTGACCGGTGGCCAAGATAAGACCATCTTCGATCACCATGAAGTGGTAAAGCAAGACACGGCAAATGCCTAATTATTGAAAACAATAAACGTTACCCATGCCACGCCCATGCGTGGCATTTTTGTGTTCGTACTGAGCCTACATAAAGCAACGTCATGCGATGACCTAATCCCTTACAACTTGTAAGAATTTATGTCAGCGATTACACTCTGCCTCATTGTTAATGCAGGGACATTCCTGCCCGTTGTGAGATAAAACATGAGTATTGAACAAACGCTTCAGGCGCGCAGTGGCGGCCAATGTGAACTATGCGCCAGCCAAGACAACTTATCTGTGTATGACGTCCCTTACTCGCCCGACACCACAGCAAACAGTTGCGTATTGGTTTGTGGCACGTGTCACGATCAGCTTCAACATCCAGACAATATCGATGTGAACCACTGGCGTTGTCTAAGCGAGAGCATGTGGAGCCAAGAGCCGGCGGTTCAAGTCGTTGCCTATCGTCAACTTTCTCGTCTTTCTAGTGAAAGCTGGGCGCAAGATAATCTCGACATGATGTACATGGAAGACGATGTCCGTAAGTGGGCAGAAACGGGGCAAGATATCGAAGAAGTCAAAGTGCTGGACGCTAACGGTGTCGCACTGCAAAAAGGCGACGACGTGACCGTGATTAAAGATTTGCCCGTTAAAGGCTCAAGCCAAGTGATCAAACAAGGCACGGTGATCCGCGGCATTAACTTGACCGACGATCCGACCCATGTGCAGGGCAAAGTCAACGGCCAAACCCTGTTTGTGATTGCGGAGTTCTGCCGCCGTAAATAAAAGGGTGGACTGTCTTGATACTCCAACGCGGCGTCCTAGCGGCGCCGCGTTAATCACGCCTCCGCACAGTTTACACTGTAAAACGTCACGCCTTCCTCATCGCTATTTTTAAACCTACGCCTTTTACCTACGCCCCAAACAACACATAGAAGAAATGTGAACTACGGCTTTATAGTCCCCGCTTCAGTAATAAGAATTGAGATCTCAGCCCTATTTGCTCTCCGCTGTTCCCATAAAAATATGAGACAGATCATAGGACATTCGCAAGTCAGCGAGAGATTGCATTCCTCCCTCATGCCGTCAAATAAGGAGGATGTGCCCTTTTCTTATTTAAGTAACACTAGTGTCAATTATCGTCTCCGTCGGCGCGCTACCCGTTGTGCCATCACATTTCGCACGACGCCATTGTCTCGCCACTCGACGACTCAGAATATTTCTTTGTGCGGTTTTCTTTGTGCGGATAGTGATTATGAAAAAGTTGCGTAACCTTTCTATAAGTCAACGGATAAGTTTGGCTGCCTCGTCCATCGTTCTGATCGGTCTTGGGGCAGTGAGTGCGGTTTCTTTATCAACGCTGAATAGCAGCCAGTCGGCCATGTCATCCCAGGTCACTGAAAACGTAAAGCGTGATCAAGTGATCAAGATGCAAAATCGCGCGACTGCGATTAGCGAGGAGATCCATGCTTACATTGCTTCTCCGCTCGATACRGTGCGAACTATCGCCCAGATTTATACCTCTGAAGCGGAAAAGAATAAGTCAGCCCGGATCCTCGACCGAGATGATATTCCTCGGATCATGTATTCGATTTTGAAACGCCAACCTGAATGGCACAACATCTATACCGAGTGGCAAAAAAACGTCTTAGGCGCCGATGCTTTTTACTACGGCGATCCAACCAGTGCAGCGGATGGCCGCTATGTGCCGTCGGTGTCAGTGGATGAAAACGGGGAAATGCGCCTTACCGCTGCACAAAATTTCTCTGAAACCAATCCTTGGTATCAATGCCCAGTGAGCACCCAAAAAGATTGTATTACTGATCCAAGAACGACTCAGATTAATGGTAAGACGCAAACGGTGTTCGACGTGACAACTCCCGTTTTTCGCTTTGATAAAACGGTTGCTATGGTGGGAAGTACGCTCAAAACCTCGCAAATCCAATCACTCTTAGCCAAACGTGCCGATAATAACGGGGAACTATTTGTTATCAGTCAAGATGGACGAGTCGTTGCTAGCACCGATCAGCACGTTCAACATGGCGCTGCGGTCTCGGGACTTTCCTCTCCTGCTTACCAACCACTTTCTAACCTTCTAAGCCAGAACGCAACAAACCAATTCAAACAAACCGATTCGCACTTTTATGTGTCGCAACCGATCGAGTTTGGCAATATGTCTCAGACGTGGTCAGTGATGATTGTGACCCCCAAACAAGCCGCGATGGTACCCGTCACACAACTGAATCAGATGATGACTAACGCCGAAAGCGAYATTCAAAACACCATTTATTGGGTGAGTGGCCTCGTCCTTATTCTCGCTTTTGGGATCATTCAAGTCGTTATCAAACGCCAATTAGCACCATTGACCAGCGTAGAACACTCTATCCAAGCGATAGCCCAAGGTGGTGGTGACTTAACTCAACGCTTGTCGGTTAACGGTCAAACCGAGATTGATCGGATTAAACACTCAGTCAATCAGATGCTGGATGCGCTGCAATCAATGGTGGGACAAATTCAACAAGCGGGTGGACGTTTGTCCGACACATCAACGACCGCCAATAACGCCATCACCGATGCCCACCAAGCCCTGTCTGATAATACCGAGACATTACACCAAGCCGCGACGGCAATGGAGCAACTGACCGCGACCTCAAAAGATGTGGCAACCAACTCTGAAGCCTCCAAAGAGAAAAACGCCGCAGTCGTCTCATCGCTGAATCAGTGCATGGAGAATGTTGCTAATAATGTGGCACGCAACCAAACCGCCAACACGGATCTGCAAAAAGCCAACAGTTTTGTTAGCGAAGTCAAAACCAGCGGTACCGACATTGCCACATTGCTCGACGACATTCGCGGCATTTCAGATCAAACCAATTTATTAGCGCTCAATGCCGCGATTGAGTCGGCACGCGCCGGTGAAGCTGGTAGAGGATTTGCGGTGGTCGCTGACGAGGTGCGCGCCTTGGCCCAGCATTCACAAAAATCTGTCGACCAAATCGTCTCGACGCTTGAGACCTTCAACCAACTACTGACCGATATTGAAGCCGTCATCCAACAAGGTGAACGTGGTGCGGCGGAGGGTTATCAAGCAAGTGTTTCCGTGCAGGAGACCTTAACCGAGATTGTTGATTTGGTGCAGCAGCTAGGCGATATCAATTACCAAACCGCAGGCGCGGCGGAAGAGCAAAGTGCCGTCTCTCAGCAGGTGGCTGAAAACATCCAGGCACTGTCACAACGCATAGAACAAACCTTGTCACTCAGTGAGCAAGCACAAGGCGCAAACCAAACACTCAACCACGAGGCCAAAACGATTCGCCAACTGGTCGATACGTTTACCGTTTAGTCCCCAGCCTTTTCTCTCATATTAAAAAAGGGCAACCAACGTTGCCCTTTTGAGGTTACGTCTTGTTAAAGACGCGATGTAAAATGTAGATTAAATGATGAGATTACTGCTTGTCTAACTGTGCTTTCATCGCGTCACGAAAGACTTGGTCAGCGTCGGCAATACCCAATTGCTCAGCATCACGCAGTAATCCCATTGCTTTGTCGACATCGTTATCTGCAATAGAGGCCCGAATAGCCTGGTGGTAAAAATTCACGCTTTCTTGTTGCGGACGTTCAGTGGCGGAGAGTGCTGGCAGGACGATAGACTGATCGCTGGTGCGTGCGCCCAATGCTGCCGCTTCGATGGAAAACGTGCCAGTCAACGCGCGCGGCACTTGAATATCGCCTACCTCTGGAAAGTAATTCCCTCTTCCCTCTGCGTCCAATTTCGCTGGGTGGCTGACCGCCACCGTTTCATCAAGTTTATCTTTATCAGTAAAAATAACCAAATAGAGCGCACTGTCACCTACTTGTGGGTGGACTTTAATATTACCTTGCAAGCGGTTGCCATCGGCTAAGCGAGGTTTTAGGTAGACCAGCTCATCGTCGTCGAGTTTAGCGCGAATATCGCCAGATTGATTAATCACTTTGGCACTTGGAACAAAAACACTATCGTTTATTTCTGCCTCTATATTGATATCTAATCCATTCTTTACCATCGGTAATTCAAAAATAACGCCAGGGCTATCAATGCTATGGATATCGAGGACTTGTGTTTGTGTGGTGACCGCTACTTTGATCTCTTTATCCATCTCTAGCGGTAGTTGTTTCGCTTTCTCAATCTGCGTCACTGCCTCTCCCTTAGGTGCAATCTGATATTGGTTATCAACGATCGTCGAGCACCCATTAAGCAGTAATAACCCAGAGATAAATAACACYTTTTTGTTCATATAAAACACCTAAAAAAATAGCCGACAATTGTCGGCTATGAAAAAATAAAGTTTAAAAAAGGCTTACCACCAAGCTTCAACCTGTACGCCAGCTACGAGCTCACTATCTTCACCTGAACCAAAAGCGTCATCGTTTTCAAGGTCAGAGATGTACGAGCCATATACACGGATTTCAGGACGTGCCCAGAAGCTGTCACCCATTGCCCATGCTTGCGCAACGGTCAATTTAGAATTACCAAAGTCTTCGACCGCGTTACCGTCATCATTGATTTTCTCACCCGCATTATAGCCAGCTTCGAACACACTACGCATGGTATTATTCCATTTGTACATTGGACGGACGACGACAGAGAATTGGTCAATATCGAGGTTCTCACCGGTATAATTACCATCTTTATCTTTACCGCCGATATCATTGCCTTTGAGAAGTGCGAATTGATGGCCCATTTCCCAAGACTCACCTAGGTTCATGACCCCCCAGTTAATCAAACGGTAACCTGTCGCCTCGTTTTGCGCGCCAGAACGATCGTAGTAAGTCCCAGCCCCCCAGAAGTTAGCCGCTTGAACCCCATAGCCATTGGTACCGTACTGGAGGATAGTTTGGTTGAAACCATTATCCATGCCCTGGTGGACAATGCCCGTGACTAATAGACCATCATCTGCTTTGAGATCTTGATCGGCTTTTTCAACGCCAAAGTTATAAGCTGCTGCCAGTTCTAACTTAGCATCTGACCATAAATCGATATCGGCTAGGCGAATATCGGCAATATAGCCATTAACATCTTCTGATTTTTCTTTAGGTACGTTTTTATAAGCACCTGGTGCAACTTTAGCAGCTTCCGTTACATTGGTTTTACATGCTATGTCGTCGTCATCACAATCAGCTAAATGATCTTCTAGCGACTGAGCTGGACCACCATCAAACTCAAAGGTATTCTCCTGATCAAGTACGGCTTTATCACCATCAGCAACTTTCTGGGAGCCGTTATCTTGAATCAGTGCTAAAGACAATTTCTGATCACCAACAGATAGATTCTCAATACCACCACCGGTACCTGATGTATTCAAGAAGTAGAAATCAGTGATGTGGATATCTTTACGTTGATAGTAAGTTTTACCCGCCCAAAGTGTTGCATCTTCGTCGGCCAACACGCCTTTTGCTTTTACGGCAAACTGAGCGACATTGAAGTCACCATCTTCCCAGCCACTTTCACCAGGCGCGCCCGACGCAATCATTGATTCAACTCGCCAAGTTTGTTCACCGGTTTTTAGCTCTTCCGAAAACCCAAACTCAGAGTAGTTGTCATTTTCGTTACCGAGGCGACCAATACCATGTTTATTAATAGCCAAATCACCAGTGTCAGAACCATCATAATTAGAGGCACTAATACCGGTCCCTGCTCGCATATAACCGTTAAAATCGACAGCGAATGCTGAGGTGGCAGTGACAGCAGTCGCGACAGCCGCCGCAATTAAACTTACTTTTCTCATACCTTACTCCATAATGCGCCTTTTTTACGTGTCTCTTCACACCGGCAGTGGGTAGTGGAAAAAGACAATGTGTCCAAGGCTTAGCTTTCTTCGTTATCCTGGAGTTATCCTATCCCTGAGCGGTCATTTTCGCGTCATCCAACCGTGTGATTTCAGGGGGAGGAGGAGAAAGGAGGAGTGAGAGCTGATTATCTAAACTTGTCGAGCTGGGTCACTGAACGAGGGCGTAATTGGTAATTATTTTTCGCTAAACAGGCCTACAAAATGTCAACACGATCACTATTAATAGATTTATTCATAGCAACATGAAACTTTATTACATGAGGGACAATGATCATAAATGTGACGTCAGATTGAATTATTTATAGGTAAACGCTCTAATAGCGATTCATCTCATTTAATGGTGTTATTTATGTCGGTTTGCTTCCCAATCCCTTATGTATTAGGAGCGCAACTACACCCATCAGGTTGTCGGTTTACGCTGTATGCACCCGATCAGGACGGCGTGCATTTACTGTTGTGGCATCAAGGGCACCAGCCTCAGCGGCTCGCCATGCGCGAATACAAGCGTGGCTACTGGACACGAGATGTCGCTGATGTGGTTGCGGGGCAAGAATACAGTTTTGAGGTCTTACAGGATGGTCAAACATGGTACTTGGCCGATCCGTATGCGCAAGCGGTGACTGGTCCCTTACGCTATCAGCCTCCTTATTCACCACCGCAAAGCATATTGCTGGCACGTTGCCAAGTCGTCGATCATGCGTCTTTTGATTGGCAAGGCGTGTCATCGCCTCAGCGCGCCATACGAGACACTGTGATTTTCGAAACCCATGTTAAAGGGCTGACTCAGCAGCATCCAGATGTCGCCCCAGCGCAGCAAGGACGTTATTTGGGTTTAGTCTCACCAGCGATGTTGGCGTTTTATCAACAACATCAGATTAATTGCCTGCAACTGCTTCCGATTACGTCTTGCTTACCGGAGCCGCATTTACTCAGCCAGCAAAAAACCAACTACTGGGGCTACAACCCATACGTTTGGATGGCTCCGGATCCGCGCTACGCGGAAAAAAATGCGGTTAATGAGTTGAAAACAGCAATACGCGAGCTGCACCGTCACGACATTGAGGTGATTTTAGACGTGGTGTTTAATCATACCGCGGAAGGTGGCGACGGTGGGCCGATTCTTCATTATAAAGCGCTTGATCATGCCATGTACTTACATGATGGCCAACAACTGCGCAATTATACCGGCTGTGGCAATACCATTGATATACGCCACCCTGCCGCGCTAAAACTGGTACTGGACACATTGCGTATGTGGGTCACCGACTATCACGTGGATGGGTTTAGGTTCGATCTCGCCGCGACCCAGGGGCGAAATGGCGATACCTTTAACCCCCAAAATGCGTTTTTCCTCGCCATTGCCCAGGATCCGATCCTTTCTAAGGTCAAGTTGATTGCGGAACCCTGGGATATAGGCCCCGATGGGTATCAGCTAGGACAATTTCCGATTAACTGGGCTGAATGTAACGATAAAATCCGCGATACCATCCGCAGTTTATGGCGAGGCGATCCAGGCATACTGCAAGATTTCGCCACGCGATTGATGGGTTCGCGCGACGTTTTCAGCGCAGCGCATTGGCCCGATCATTTGCCGATTAACTATGTAACCTACCATGATGGTTTTACCCTGCAGGATGTGGTCAGTTATGCCAAGCGGCATAACCATGCCAATGGCGAGAATAACCGGGATGGTCATGGTGACAATCGCTCCGCCAATTATGGTGTCGAGGGGCCGACAAACAATCCTGACATTATTGAGGTAAGGAGGCGGCAAAAACGGAATATGATGGCAAGCATCCTCTTCTCGCTGGGGACGCCACACATTCTAATGGCCGATGTGTTAGGCCACTCGCAACAAGGGAATAACAATGCCTATTGCCAAGATAACCCTATCAGTTGGTTAAACTGGCAAACGCAGGATCACGATTGGTCAAACTGGCTAGCCACTATGATTGCACGCCGCAATGCCATCGTACCACGCTTTATCGATGCGTTAAGTGGCACACAGCGCCATTGCAATCAGATTACGTGGCGGCACCCGAATGGCGATCCGATTCACGATCATCAATGGTCAAAGCTGCAAGCGCTCAGCTGTCAGATCACGCTCGGCGCGCATCACCCTGACGCGGGTCAATCAATGCTTATAGCCATCAACAGCAGCGACACCGCGCACGACCTACGGCTTCCACCAAATCATCAGTGGCGCATTGTCTGTGACACCGCGACCGGTGAGACAACCGTCGCTCCACCAGCGTCATGCCAACGCTTGGCAGCAAAGAGCTTTTTGGTCTGCATCGACGGTGACTGGCTGTAGCCCAATATTACCCGCATCAAAAAGGCAGCTAATGTTAGCTGCCTTTACGTTCGCGCTCTTGCTTCGCCTAAGGGCGTAACGCCTTAACCTTTCACGCCCCCTGCGGTCAAACCACCCACTAACCAACGTTGGGCGAGTAAGAAAACCCCGGTAATCGGTACCGCTGACAGTACGGCTGCCGCCGCAAAGTCGCCCCACAGATAGTTTTGCGGATACAAGTACTGCTGCATGCCGACCGCCAAGGTATACGAATCAACATCCGACAACAGAATCGAAGCAACTGGCACTTCACCTACCGCCATGATAAACGACAGAATAAAGACCACAGCCAAGATAGGCACGGAGAGCGGAAGCAGCACCAGCCTAAACGCCTGCCACGGGGTGGCGCCATCCAATGCTGCGGCTTCTTCCAATGAACCATCAATGCTCTCGAAGTAACCTTTAATGGTCCAAACGTGTAATGCAATCCCGCCTRAGTACGCAAAGATCAAGCCTCCGTGGGTGTTGAGCCCTAAAAATGGGATGTACTGCCCCAACTTGTCAAACAAGGCGTAGATAGCCACCAATGCCAACACCGCTGGGAACATCTGGAAGATCATCATCGCGTTCAAGATGGTCTGCTTGCCTTTAAATCGCATACGCGCAAAGGCATACGCCGAAGTGGTTGAGAGCACCACGATAAACAGCGAGGTGATCCCGGCCACTTTTACCGAATTCCACAGCCATAATAGAACGGGAAATGGCGGTGGCGTGACCGTGCCATCCGAGTTAGTCACCGGGAAGCCCAGTGCTAATTTCCAGTGTTCCAGTGATGGGTTGTCCGGGATCAAGCTCCCAGTGGCGAAGTTCCCTTCGCGGAATGAAATCGCAATAATCATTAACAGCGGGAATAGGATCAACGCCAAGAACAAGCACAAGCCAATATGGGTTGCCCAGACGCGATATTTTAAGGATTTACCTTGTACCATTGCCATATTTAGGTTCCTCAGTGCTCGTTTTTCTGCGTCATACGAAGGTTGATTAACGCCAGTGCGCCGACYATCAAGAAGATCAATGTGGCGATGGCACTTGCCAAGCCGAAGTCTTGACCACCACTGCCTTCAAAGGCGATGCGATAGGTATAGCTAACCAGCAAATCGGTATAACCGGCCGGCTCCGTGGTGCCGATACGGTTTGGCCCACCTTCTGTTAACAACATAATCATCACAAAGTTATTGAAGTTAAAGGCAAAGGCCGCAATCAGCAGAGGAGTCAGTGGTTTAATCATCATCGGCAGCGTAATACGGGTGAAGTTCTGAATGAAATTCGCGCCGTCAATCGCGGATGCCTCGTAGAGATCATCAGGAATCGCTTTAAGCAAGCCCATACAGAGGATCATCATATAAGGGAAACCCAGCCAGGTATTAACGGTGAGCACCATGCTCCGCGCCAAGAACGGATCAGAGAACCAATTAGGGCTAATGCCAAACAGCGCTTCCAAGACCATATTGATTTCGCCAAAACTCTGGTTAAACAAGCCGCGGAAAATCAAAATTGAAATAAAGGCGGGTACCGCATAAGGAAGGATCAATAACAAACGGTAGATCGACTTACCTTTCAGCTCTTCCCACTGCACCAAACTCGCCAATATCAAGCCAATAAACAGGGTGAATACCACGGTGAGTACGGAAAAGACAATCGTCCAGATAAAGATGCCAATAAACGGCTCTTTGATGCCCTCGTCCGTCCATACGCGCTCAAAGTTATCCGTGCCAATTTGCACCACATAACCGGGTGAAACAGTATCGCCCACAAATTCACCGGAGGCATTAACCGGTTGATAGTAACCTACCTCATCGTTAGGTTTGAGCGTCTCACCCGTTTTATTGTTGATCAGCGTGCGGCCATCGTCCTGCAAGCTATAAAGCGATTGAATGGCGGCGAACTTGCGCAAACCACTCATACGAATGGTTTTGTCACCAGACAATGCCAGGTCTAACTCCCCAAGCGCGTCGCGGTTTTGAATCACATTGCGTAGTGACGCTTTTTGTCCCTCAACACTGTCAATCGGGCTAAGTGACAAGTTGTCATCAGCCAAGGTTGCAAATTCAAATGGCTTGGTGGCATAGCGTGTATTCTCGCCCTCCACCACAATGCGAACGCCTTGATCCGTTCGATATAACGAGAAAGGATAACTGTCGCCACTTTGAAAGGTTCGTTCTAATAATACGGACTGGGCACGCTCGAAAGAGAGTTGATTTTTGGCGCTGTAGTTGGTGAATGACAGCCCAACGGTATAAACCAACGGAAAAATAATGAAAAGGATCATCCCCGCGATACCTGGATAGATATAGCGATGGGCGTATGTTTTTTTACTGCCAAAAATGTACAGCGCTAATGCGGTTAATACCACAGTTAACAGGGCAAAGGCGGTTTCACCACGCGAATACATCAAGACGGTGGCATAGCCATTGATAATGGCCACAGTAGCCAGTAACGCCCATTTTATGAACGCTTTTGTGCTGCTGGGCAAAGAAGAGCCTGACGTTGTCATAGCTTGGGAACCTTGGACTGACTGCATAAGGAACGCTACTCACATAGTTTTTAAAAAATGCAGGGAGGCAAGCCCCCCCTGCAGATAGAGCTTATTTGACCATTTGCGTTTCCGCATCGTCGAGTGCTTCCTCGACGCTTTGACGGCCATCGACCACATTAATGATGGCGTTTTTGGCAGCTGCCCAGAACCCATTCATTTGTGGAATATTCGGCATCACTTCGCCATGTTTGGCGTTTTCCATGGTTGCCGCAATACGCGGATCTTTGGCAAGTTCCGCCTGATAACTATTCAACGCCACCGCACCCAGAGGTTTATCAGCATTCACCATCGAGAGGCCGTCATTAGTCAACAGATAGTTTTCCAAAAACTCGACCGCCAGCGCTTTGTTTGGCGACGCGGTGCTAATACCGGCACTTAACACGCCAACAAAGGGTTTAGAGGCTTCACCTTGGAAGGTAGGTAAGGTGGTGACACCATAATTGATACCTGACTTTTCGATGTTGCCCCACGACCATGGGCCGTTGATGGTCATCGCTGTATCACCTTGGTTGAAAGAAGACTCAGAAACCGAGTAGTCCATATCAGATGAAATCACGCCATCTTTCACCATCTGCTTCATGAAATGCAGTGCGTCATGTACACCTTGGTTATTGATACCCGCGTCTTTCACATCATAGCCGTTTGCCGTTTGCTTAAATGCATAACCGCCATCAGCTGCCATCAGTGGCCATGTGAAGTACGGTTCTTTCAGGTTCCACATGATGGCTGACTTGCCCTGCTCTTTGAGCTTGGCATCCATCTCAACCACGTCTTGCCACGTTTCTGGTGGGTTAGGCACCAAATCCTTGTTGTAGATGAGAGAAAGCGATTCTACGGCCACCGGATAACCGACGTATTTGCCTTTGTATTTCACCGCATCCCAAGCAAAGTCGACCATGCCGTCTTTAAGACGCTCAGATGGACGAATCTCTGCCAGCAAGCCTGATTCTGCATAGCCACCAAAGCGATCGTGCGCCCAAAATACAATGTCTGGACCATCGCCCGTTGAAGCAGTCTGAGCGAACTTGTCTTGCAGACCATCAGGGTGAACGACGGTGACAGGAATGCCCGTGTCTTGTTCAAAACGGTCACCCACTTCGGCAAGGCCGTTATAACCTTTGTCTCCGTTAATCCAAATCGTCAGTTGGCCTTCTTCGATATTGGCATTGGCGCCAAATGAACCCAGTGCAATCAGGGTACCGAGAGCAACAGCGCTAAGTGATTTTTTCATCTTTCTATCCTTCTTCTACTGAGGTGTAGCACGATTCCATGGAGGATGAGCTGTATTTCACGGTCTATCATGGGTAATTCCCGCGCATTCCTCATCATCCTGGCCTCTACGCCCTGCCTCTATGCGAGCGAATTCGTGATCCATATCGCTCGTCGCTAATGATGCGGTTCACAAAAATAAACGGTACGTGATCAACTTCAACTAATTTGCTCATAATTTTGTGATGTACACCCTCAAATCAATTTGGGGAGGAGATTATCCTCCTCCCCGCCTACTCCCCCTGTAATAATTGTCCACGGGAGGATGCGCCATTTGCAAAGATACGCGACACTGCCTGACATCAAAAAAGCATCGGGTGGAATCTATCCAATGTGCTTAGTCAGTGACCAAACAGCGTTCAACAAAAACGATAACGCTCGAAAATGGCCGATATTGAATAGCACAGCCACCTATAATGCGTATTGAGCCGAATTAATGAAAAGCGATTGAGGGCGAGCGACATGGCAAGTGTCACGTTTAAAAACGTTTGTAAAGCGTATGACGACGATGTAATGATTTCAAAAAACGTTGACCTAGAGATAAAAGATGGCGAATTTGTTGTCTTTGTCGGTCCATCTGGCTGCGGCAAATCCACCCTATTACGCTGCGTTGCCGGGTTGGAAGATATTACGTCGGGCGACCTTTACATTGATGATCAGCGAGTAAATGATATTGAGCCATCCAAGCGTGGCGTCGGGATGGTATTCCAATCTTACGCGTTGTATCCCCACCTAAACCTCTACGACAACATGTCGTTTGGCTTGAAACTAGCAAAAACGAACAAAGCGGAAGTCGATAAGCGCGTGCAGCAAGCGGCGGAGATCTTACAACTCGGTCACTTACTCGACAGACAACCTAAGTCGTTGTCTGGCGGACAACGTCAACGTGTTGCGATTGGACGCACCCTGGTGTCTCAGCCTCGTGTCTTCTTGCTCGATGAGCCACTTTCCAACCTCGATGCTGGATTACGGGTGCAGATGCGCGCGCAAATCACCAAGTTACAACGTCAGCTTGGCTGTACCATGATTTATGTCACCCACGATCAGATTGAAGCCATGACCATGGCCGATAAAATTGTGGTGCTAGATGAGGGCCGTGTCGCGCAAGTGGGCAAACCGCTTGAGCTATACCACTACCCACAAAACCGCTTTGTGGCCTCGTTTATTGGCTCACCAAAAATGAATTTCATGAGCGTATTCATCGCAGATGTTGAGCCGACTCGGGTCAAAGTGCAGCTAAGTGAGGGGGCCAGTTTCTGGATGCCAGTCGATGGTAAAACCGTCACGCGCGGCGATCGTATGTCTCTCGGCATTCGTCCTGAGCATTTGGTGGCCGCCAAAGACGGTGATGCGCAAATTGAAGGGGAAGCGACCATTGTTGAGAAGCTGGGCAACGAGACGCAAATTTATCTCAACCTTGAAAGCGCAGACGCAGACGTGATCTATCGCCAGCTCGATACCGTTGAGATTGAACCCGGCGACAAATACGCCATTGGTATTCCCGCTCACCGCTGCCATCTGTTCCACAGTGACGGTCGAGCGTGCAAGCGCCTGCATCGTGAAAATGGCGTCACCTTCGTTGATGAAGAAGATGCCGCCTAATATCACCTTGTAAGAGACAACGACTAGGCCGCATTCGCGGCCTTTTTACTGTATCGGCTCAGACAGAAAAAACGCCAAGGATTAACTTGGCGCAATCTTCACTTTGTCGCCCAAAGGGCGTCATTGCTTTCACCCTTGCCAGCGATAAAACACAGTGGCTAATGGGGGGAGATTCAGTGTCAGCGATTGGGGCTGGTCGTGCGCCGCGCTTTTATCAGTGCTAAGCGCTACGTAAACGGGGTACCCGCTGCCCCAAAACGCCTCATCATCCGAATTTAATACCAATTGGTAATCACCACTCATCGGCACACCCAGCTGAAAACCGTCCCGGGGTACCGGGGTGAAATTACTCACCACCAGCATCCGCGAGCCGTCATCGCCAAGCCGTTCGTGTGCCATGAC
>NZ_MUET01000035.1:0-28065 GCF_001995685.1 Salinivibrio sp. IB282
GAAGAAGGTGTGTCGATTAATGAGTTTGTCGATGCAATTGTGTCAGATGTCGAGATGCCACGCATGGACGGCATGCACTTGGTCAAACGCCTCAGAGAGATGGATACCTATAAAACCATGCCTATTATCATGTTCTCGTCGATCATGAGCGAGGATAACCGTGCTAAGGCACTGCAATTGGGCGCCAATGATACCATCACCAAACCCGAGATCGGTCGCATGGTAAGCCTAGCGGATACCTATGTATTCGGCACACCGCTCGACGATTGATCAACGATAAAAACGAGCAAGGTGAATACAACAAAGGCTGCACATTGGCAGCCTTTGTGGGTTTTAGCGTGACGCCAAGGTGGGTCGTCAAGCCATTAACTGTCGGTTCATTAGCTATCGGTTACCTGTGAGCGATGGCTTTCACGGTAACGGTGACTGGCAAAATACGTTTTCGCCGCTTGGTTTACCTTAGGCGCCAGCAACAGCGCTGAAACCATGGTGGGCACTGCCATCAGCCCATACGCCCCAATGAGGAATAAGAACACCACATCCAGCGATAATACCGCCCCCAGCACCACAAGCGATAAGTATAGGTACTTATAATACTGACCCGCCTGCTCACCAAATAGATACACAAAGCATTTATAGCCGTAATACCAAAATGTAAATACCGTGGTGAAAGATAACACTAACACTTGTGCCGCCAATAACCACGCCCCTGGCGCGCCAAAGGCCGCTTTGAATGCCGCCATGGTCAGACTAACACCTTGCAGGCCCTCGGCTTGATCAAGCACACCGGTCACCAAGATCACCAGCGCGGTGCAACTACAAACAATCAAGGTATCAATGATGGGACCCAGGCTCGCGACTAAGCCCTCACGAACAGGCTCATTGGTTTTTGCCGCACTGTGCGCCATCACTTCGGTGCCAATCCCAGCCTCATTAGAGAAAGCACCACGACTCACCCCCACAATAATCACACTGATCAGGCCACCGAACATGGCATCCGGTGAAAAAGCGCTGGCAAAAATCGACTGAAAGACGCCAGGCACGCGCTCGGCATTGAGCGCCAAGGCGGCGATCGCCATCACCATATAGCTGCCCGCCATCAAGGGCACTAGCGCACCAGCAACATCAGCCACACGCTTCAAACCACCCCAAATCACCATACCGACGAAGACCGCCAGTACAATACCCAGCGCCCAGGAGAACGCGCTGCTTTCTAGCCAAGCGACCCCAGGAAAGAGCTGAGTTTGCACCACCGCACCAAGCTGGTTAATTTGGAAAGACGGCACAAACCCCATTAGACCAGCAATGGCAAACATCACCGCTAGCCATTTAAATTTTGGCCCTAGACCATGCCGTACCGTGTACATCGGTCCGCCATGCACATTGCCATTTGCATCTTTGTGACGATACATGACCCCCAGTGTGCAGGTATAAAACTTGGTCGACACCCCCAATAACGCGGTGAGCCACATCCAAAACACCGCACCCGGTCCACCGGCACTTAGCGCCAGAGCCACACCGGCAATATTACCGAGACCCAAAGTGCCGGAGAGCGCGGCAGCAAGTGCTTTGCGATGAGATAAATCACCATGGCCACTACCATCGTCCACCTTACCGGTTAACAGCTTGATGCTGTGTGCCATATAACGAAACGGGGTGAACTTACCATAAAGGGTAAAGAAGACCCCACCGCCAACCAGTAAGATCAACATCGGCTT
This sequence comes from Salinivibrio sp. IB282, assembly GCF_001995685.1. NCBI lineage: Bacteria > Pseudomonadati > Pseudomonadota > Gammaproteobacteria > Vibrionales > Vibrionaceae > Salinivibrio > Salinivibrio sp. IB282. Next base: position 1,719 of record NZ_MUET01000035.1, read on the forward strand.
ACCCCAAATAAAGCCGACAAAGGCATTAATCCAATCTTCAATCATGTTTTGCATCCTTTCTTGATGCTTGGCTAATTACTTTGCTTGCTAGACCACTGCCTAGCCGGTGCACGCCAACTAACAAAATAATTAGACCATAAAGCAATAAACCATTCTGGCGTGACTAACAACCCATTCAAATTAAGTCCAAATGAGGTTTCAGGCGATAAAACCACCGTTTATACGTGATATTGATCTCACAAAAACCAGACAGCAATGAATAACTATCAATGCAATTTGATTTGAACACGAAGTAGCGTGCTTGACGTGGTCCACTATCAGCGAGCGTGACATTTAACCTTACTTTTATCCGGTGTTTTGCGTCAGAGGCATTCGCTATACTCCGCGCTCACGTATACACACCACCCATGCACTGGATTTACGCTCCAGCCAGCAAGAGGAAACAAGATGTCTAAATATGTCATTTGTGCCTTATATAAATTTGTCACACTCGACGACTATCAGTCTTTGCAAGCACCACTGCTTGAAGTCATGGAAGCCAACCAAATCGGCGGCACACTCCTTCTCGCCCAAGAAGGCATAAATGGCACAGTGGCCGCGACAAGAGAAAACATGGATGCGCTATTTGCGTGGTTTAGAAAAGACCCACGCCTAGCGGATATTGACTATAAAGAATCGTTCGAAGACAGCCAGCCATTTAGTCGCACCAAGGTAAAACTCAAAAAAGAAATTGTGACCATGGGGGTTGAAGGCATTGATCCGCGCCAAAGCGTGGGCACCTATGTCAAGCCAACAGAATGGAACCAATTAATCAGCGATCCAGACGTTTTAGTGATCGATACACGTAATGATTACGAAATCGAGATTGGTACCTTTGAGCGAGCTGTTAACCCACATACCGATAGTTTCCGTGAATTCCCTGACTATGTCGAACAGCAGCTTGATCCGACGAAGCATAAAAAAGTGGCTATGTTTTGTACTGGTGGGATCCGCTGTGAAAAATCGACCGCTTTTTTGAAAGAGAAAGGTTTCGATGAGGTGTATCACCTAGAAGGCGGGATCCTGAAGTACCTCGAAGAAGTGCCTGAGAGTGAAAGCTTGTGGAACGGTGAGTGTTATGTCTTCGACAGCCGTGTAGCTGTTAATCACGATTTGGAGCGAGGGTCTTACGCAATGTGTAATGCCTGTCGTCTGCCCATCACGCAAGCGGACATGGAAAGCGAACATTATGAGCAAGGCGTCTCTTGCCCTAAATGCATCGACAAACACACCGACGCCCAAAAGGCAGCGTTTCGAGAGCGAGAGTATCAAGTACGTCTTGCACGAGAACGGGGTGAACAGCACGTCGGCGGTGAGGCGAGAAAAATCATTGAACACCGTCGCGCTATGAAAAAATTCCGGCGCCAACGTCAAAATCAAGATAAATAATAATACAAAACGGCACGCCAGACGTGCCGTTTTTTATGATATTGGGCAGGGCTAACGTATAGTAAAAGCTGGATTGTTTTACCGATGGCGTCTGTGCTGAATAAAAAGGAGTGAATAAGCGTGTTGATGGGTCCCTTTTATAGCTTGGTCGCCGCGTGTTTATTCACCGCCAGCTGGTGGATGCCCAACCTCCTTCTTAGCTTGCTTTTCGCATGGTGCGCGGCAGCGTTTTTCGCCGTTAGCATCGCTTATTGGCGCAATCAGCCTCGCCTTTTTCGCAAGCGCCAATCCGGACAGTTGCCTCGCATCAGCCAGTGGATGTTTGCGCCATTTTTCGCCTTTACCCACCTGTATAACCGTTGGGCGAGAAAACGTGATATCACACCGCCCGTCCAGCAAGTCGCGCCTGGGCTCTATGTTGGTGCCCGTCTGACCGACAAAGACATACCCGATCTGCAAGCGCAAGGTATTGACGGGATATTAGATGTTACCGCTGAGTTCGAAAGCATCGACCGCTTCACCCAATCACAGGCTGTTTCCTATCTCTCAGTACCCGTTCTGGATCACGCCTATCCCTCGCGTAGCCAACTGATGCGCGCGTTACAATGGCTGCATCAACAGCGACAAGCCGAACACAAGGTGGTGGTACATTGTGCACTCGGACGCGGGCGATCCGTGATGGTGGTGGCCGCCTATCTTTGGGCGCTTTCCCCTCAAAAAACGCTTGATGAGATGCTGGATGCCATCAAAACGATACGCCCTAAAGCACACTTAAACCGACGCCAGCGCCGCGCTTTAGTGCGTTTCCAGCAAAGCGGTGCGTTGAGGTTGGCGCGTCCCATTGCCTGGATCATTGCTAATCCTGCCGCAGGGGGAAAGAAATGGCGTAAGCATCGAGACTATATTCAGTCCTATTTAGGTGATGGGTATCGGTTAGTGGTCTATCAGACACGCCATAATCGCCGCAGTTATCAACTCGCTTGCCGCGCGGTTTCACAACAGGCTGATGTGGTGATCGCCGCCGGTGGAGATGGCACAGTGAACGCCGTTGCGCGAGCACTGATCAACACCTCAACCCCTTTAGGCGTATTGCCGCTTGGTACCGCAAACGCCTTGTGCCATGCTCTTTGGGGAATAAAAACCAAGTTTTTAAATATTGATGCCGCTTGCGATGTGATTTTGGATGGCACGCCCAAAATCATCGATACTGCACGCTGTAACGGCAAAGTGGCGTTGTTAGTCGTGGGCGTTGGCTTTGAACAACAAATGATTCGCCACGCCGCTCGAGAGCAAAAAAATCAACTAGGCCAGTGGGCGTATTTGCAGGGTTTATTGGGGGCCGCCAGTCAAAATCAAGCCATCGATCTCACCGTTCAATTCGACCAGCACGCGCCTCAGCTGATCCGCACCACCAGTATGGTGGTCGCCAATGCCGCGCCAATGACAACCTTATTAGCCCAAGGGCAAGGCCAACCCAATTATGCCGACGGCAAACTCGACGTCACATGGCTCACTGCGAGTTCCACCAAAACAGATACCGCACTGTCCCTGATAGAACTAGCACTGGCAAGCCTGTTTGAAACACGGCTAGGGCGCTTTACACACCATCAACAGGTCACGCGCGTCTCGATAAGGGCCGCATCAGGCATTGACTATGTCATTGACGGCGAGCTGTATCGCGACCGAAAGTTGACGATTGACGCGCAGCCTCAATCACTGGCGATTCTCTCGCCTTCTCTCCCCGACGCTCATCAGACCGACTAACCGGCACTCACATCCCTCAAAGACGCCTACGATTCAGCTAAACAAAAATTCTAGCGAATACGATAGGATTGAGACAATTCGCTCCAAAATCTTCGCCGCTCTCTCATCGGAGCGGCTTTTTTTTGTCTCTATGTTAAGGTAATAACCCTATTTGACTAAAAGGAGGGATTATGCAGGCTCGTGCGCTTTTGGTGGCGATATTGAGTGTTTTTGGTGCCATGTGCGCCATTCAATTTGGCGCCTCCTTTGCCAAACAGCTTTTCCCTCTGGTGGGACCTATTGGGACCACTGCCCTACGTGTCGGTTTTTCCGCCCTCATTTTGTGGCTGGTCTTTCGCCCTTGGCGTCAGTGGCCACGCGCGCGACATTGGCGAGCGATTACGGTATATGGTGGRTGCCTGGGTGGCATGATGATGCTGCTTTATTTGTCTATCGAGACCATTCCGTTGGGGATTGCCGTCGCACTTGAGTTTACCGGCCCTTTACTGGTGGCCTTAATCTCGATTCGTCGCGCCAGAGACAGTCTTTGGGTCGTGCTCGCCGTTGGCGGTGTTATTACCCTTCTCCCCGATTTGTCGGGTGTGGATGCGCTCGACCCGCGAGGAGTGGCTTACGCGCTAGCAGCGGGCGGCTGTTGGGCTGGCTATATTCTATTTGGACAAAAAGCAGGGAATTTAGCGCCAGGCGGCGGGACGGTTGCTCTGGGAATGAGCGTTGCTGCCCTCTATCTCGTACCCGCGGGCTATATTGCGACTGACGGTGCGATTTTTCAATGGCAGTTGATACCCTTGGGCGTTGCCGTCGCACTCATCTCAAGTGCGATTCCCTATTCTCTGGAAATGATAGCGTTACGCAACATGCCCAAACAAACCTTCAGTGTGATGATGAGTTTAGAGCCTGCTGTTGCCGCCATGGCTGGGTTGCTCGTGCTCGATGAACAACTGGCACTGCGTCAATGGCTCGCCATTGGCATGGTGATCAGCGCATCACTAGGCAGCACGTTATCGGCCAAAAGGCGTTAAAAGACAGTCGATCGAAAAGAGCGCCGACCATCGACGCTCTTTTCTGTCATCCCATTGTGTTAGCGACACGGGCTCACTTTACCGAGTGTTAGCTCGCTTCACTCAATGGTAGTGCATGTACCTTGACGCGCTGTTGCTCGATGTACTGGCTAATCGCATCAGCCTGCTCTTCAGTCAAATAGAGACCAAGCTTAGTACGTCGCCATAACGCATCTTCCGCATGTTGAACAAACTCATGCTGTACCAAATAGTTGATTTCTACTTGATAGACACCCTCGGCAAATGGGTGGCCCATATCCGCCTCGCTCTGGCAACCTTTCAACAGCAGATGCGTGCGTGTGCCGTAAGTATCGACAAATCGCTGCGCCGTCTCGGCACTCAACCATGGATAGCGCTGCTTAATCGACAGGGCTAATTCTTCACGTGTACAGCTAAAGTCTCCGCCGGGCAGTGTGCCGTCAGCTGTCCAAGGCTGACCCATTTTGTCAAAGAATGGCTCGAGTTTACGCATCGCGGACTCCGCCAGCTTACGATAAGTCGTGAGCTTACCGCCAAAGATGGAAACCAACGGCGCTTGATTGCCTTGTTGTTCCAACTCTATGGTGTAGTCGCGTGTCATCGCCTGTGGCGAGTCCGATTCATCATCACACAATGGTCGCACGCCACTGTAACTCCAAACCACATCCTGCGGCTGAATTTGGTGAGTAAAGTGCTGATTGACGACATCAACTAAGTAATCAATCTCAGCTTCATCAATTTTTGCTTCGCGGGGATCGGCTTTATGCTCCACATCCGTGGTACCAATCAATGAAAACTTGTCGAGATACGGGATCACGAAGACGATACGGCCATCGTTATTCTGCAAAATATACGCTTGTGGATCTTGATGAATGCGTGGCACAACAATGTGAGAGCCTTTGATCATTTTGATCCCGCGCGGCGATTTTTCGTGGAGGCTGTCATCGTAGAATTGCTTCACCCAAGGGCCGGTCGCATTCACCAACGCCTTGGCCTTGCGCTCAAAACGCTCGCCTGTCTGCGCATCCTCTAGTGTCACCCGCCATATGGTGTTTTCACGCTCTGCCGCCACCACTTGACAGTAATTACGGACTTCCCCGCCTTTCTCGCGCGTGTACTGGGCGTTTAACAGGGTTAAACGCGCATCATCAACCCATGCATCCGAGTACTCAAACCCAATTTTCATGTCTTTGTTCATGTAGCCAGTTTTGCGTAAATCAACCTTGTGGCTGCTCGGTAACGTTGAGCGCTTGCCTAGGTGATCATATAAAAAGAGCCCACAACGGATCATCCAGGCTGGGCGCAGATACGAGCGATGAGGTAAGCGGAAACGCATCGGAAAGGCAATATGGGGGGCCTTGTTGATCAATACCTCGCGTTCGGCCAGTGCTTCCGAGACCAAACGAAACTCATAATGCTCGAGATAGCGCAACCCACCATGAATAAGCTTCGAGCTCGCGGATGACGTTGCTGATGCGAAATCTTTGGCATCGTACAGACCCACATTGAGTCCACGACCCGCCGCATCGGCAGCGATACCGGCACCGTTAATCCCGCCCCCAACCACGAGGATGTCGAGAAGTACGTCTTGATGAGAATTATGCGTAGTCATTTTTAGCCGACCTTTTCCAAATATGAGCGAACGAACATTTACTGATGAGTATAACTGTATATCAACTTTCGTTTTCGGTCACTATCTATGTTCGAAAAATTATTATTGAGTGTGACAAGTGTAGAATAAGTGTTAATAAAAAAGCCTTCATGTGAACTAAAAAGCCGTCTAGCGAGTAGCTTGACACGGTGATAGGCAGAGAAAAGGCGCAGTAAGAGAGAGGGATACGATCCATAGACCGGTGAAAGAGCAATATGAAAAAAGGCGCGAAAACGCGCCTTTCATTAAGAAAGAGTGATACCAGGCTTACACATCCTCTTCTTCATTATGCAGCTCGGCCCACGCTTGTGCACATTTTACGGCACGCTTCCAACCACGATAGCGACGATTACGTTTTTCTTCGTCTCGATGTGGTTCAAAGCTTCGGTTCAGTTTGGCTTTATCTTTTAGCTCATCTAGGCCATCCCAGAAACCGACAGCCATACCCGCAAGGTATGCCGCGCCTAACGCGGTGACTTCTGTCACTTCCGGACGATGAACGTCGGTGTCGAGCACATCGGCTTGGAACTGCATCAAGAAGTTATTGGCAACCGCGCCGCCATCAACACGCAAGGCTTCAAGTTTGATACCTGAATCCGCCTGCATCGCATCCAATACATCACGTGTTTGATAGGCAATGCCTTCTAGGGTTGCGCGAATGATATGGTTAGAGTTCACACCACGGGTCAGCCCTACAATGGTACCGCGAGCGTAGGCATCCCAATAGGGTGCCCCCAAACCGGTGAACGCTGGGACCACATAAACACCATTCGATGTATCAACTTTGGTAGCAAAGTATTCGGAGTCATGCGCGTCTTCGAGTACCTTAAGCTCGTCACGTAACCATTGAATCGAGGCCCCACCCATAAAGACCGCGCCCTCGAGCGCATAGGATGGTTCACCCTGCGGGCCACAACCAATGGTAGTCAACAAGCCATGGCTCGATGTGACCTTTTCTTGCCCCGTGTTCATTAGCAAAAAGCAGCCGGTTCCATAGGTGTTTTTCGCTTGGCCTGCTTCCACACACATTTGTCCGAATAGAGCGGCCTGTTGGTCACCCGCGATCCCCGCGATAGGAATACGCGTACCGCCTTTACCACCGATGTTCGTTTGTCCATAGACTTCGGAAGAGCGACGCACTTCAGGGAGCATTGAAGCCGGGATCCCAAGCTCATCGAGCATTTTTTGATCCCAACACATATCATTGATATTGAATAGCATGGTGCGCGAGGCGTTAGTATAATCGGTCACATGCACACGCCCTTGGGTCATCTTCCATACCAGCCAGGTATCAACGGTACCGAATAGCAGCTTGCCCGCTTCTGCGTCTTCGCGCGCCCCTTCTACGTTGTCCAAAATCCATTTGACCTTGGTACCAGAGAAGTAAGGGTCAAGGACTAACCCAGTATTATCACGCACGTAAGATGCTAACCCGCGCTCACGCAAGTCATGACAAATGTCGGCAGTACGGCGACATTGCCACACAATGGCATTGTAAACCGGCTTACCGGTTTCTTTGTTCCACACAATCGTGGTTTCACGTTGGTTGGTAATCCCGAGCCCAGCAATCTCATCGCTACGAATGCCGGTTTTGCCCAGCACTTCCACCAGCGTTGAGCTTTGGGTGGCATAAATTTCCATGGGATCGTGCTCAACCCAACCCGCTTGCGGATAAATTTGCGTAAACTCGCGCTGAGACACACCGACGATATTAGCATCGTGATCCATCACTACTGCACGGGAGCTGGTGGTGCCTTGGTCGAGAGCAACAATATACTTGTTCGCTGACATAATAGGGTTTCCTTCTATCTCTCTTATTTTAGTCTGTATCGCGACATTTCTCGTCATCTGTCATTTTGGACGTGGCTCAATGTCGCGCATTGCTTTATTTCATGTTGCGTACAGTGCTGGGTTATGCGTTGACTTCTCGCGTTTCCGTCTCAACCAGCTCATCATCGTCACACTGGTTGGGAATCGTACAACCATGGCCTGCCTGTGGCAGATACGGGGCAATCGCTTTCGGATACAACCAACCGCCAAAGCAGGCACCCAAAATAGGGGCGACGATAGGGACAATGAAGTATGGAATGTCACGCGCACCCGTCAGGGCATAGTCCCATCCAGCGAAGTAGGCGAACAGTTTCGGACCAAAGTCACGCGCTGGGTTCATCGCAAACCCAGTCAATGGACCCAAAGAGCCACCAATGACGGCAATAAGGATACCAATTAGCAGTGGATTCATTGGGCCACGAGCCGCACCATTGTTTTCATCACCCAGTGCGAGAATCCCAAACATCAATACTGCCGTGATCACAAACTCAACCGCCATAGCCCCCATGAAAGACAAGGCTTGATGCGGATAGGTTGAGAAGATACCTGCGGTTGCTAAGGCTTCAGGACTGCTCCGCACAACATTATTGGCCATTTCCCACTCGACAAAAAGGTTACTATAAAGGCTATACACGAGTGCAGCCGAGGCAAACGCGCCGAGCATTTGCGAGATGATATAAGGAACAACTTTACTTTTCTCAAAGCCATGGAAAGCCGCAAGCGCAATGGTAACAGCTGGATTAATATGCGCGCCGGACACCCCTGCGGTGCAGTAAATGGCGATGGCGACACCAAAGCCCCATACAATGCTGATTTCCCACTGACCAAAGTCAGCACCGGTGAGCACTAAGGCGGCCACGCAGCCCACACCAAAGAAAATGAGTAAGCCCGTGCCGATAAACTCGGACACGCACTCTCCTAATAGAGTCGACGATGCGTTTTTCATATGATTATCCTTGTCACTGTTAGTAGGGTTACACGTTCAAAACCACACTGTCATTTTGCATAATCACAGCATCTCGAAAACAAACTCACAACAAAAATGAGCGTTCGAGCATAATTTTGTGTCGCAATACTGACATTTTTGTTAACCACATCATCATTTGAGCAAGTTCGCGCACAAAGTGAGCAAGGAGAGTTTAAGGAGCTTGGAAAGCAGGCAGCGCGTCGTTCGCCCCGCCTGTTGTGGTATGAGTCGACTTGAGAGGGTGTTTCTTATTTGTTAACTCATGGTTATTTAGAGATACCGATTGCATCTAGGTCAATTCCCTGCTCTTTCGCAAGCGATTCAAGGACAGGAAGTAAGGGGCCCAGTCGCTCATTGAGCGTTTCGCGCACCGTATCTACCATGACTTGCGTCTGGCGTTCGATTTCGATATTGACTTGATCCCCTTCCGACTTTCGCTCGAACGTTGTCATGCGACGCGTTTCAGGAATAAGCCAAACATCAAACCAGCCTTGGTCTTTGTTCACCTCGGCGATGGTCAAACTCGCACCATTGATGGCAATATAGCCTTTGGAAAAGACATAGCGCATCCATTCAGGCTGTACCGAAAAGCGCAAACGATAATTTTCTTCTTGTACCAGCACATCCGATAAGGTCGCACGGCAATCGACATGCCCCGATAACGGATGCCCGCCAATTTCAGCGCCATCTTTCGCGGCACGTTCAGCATTCACCGTATCCCCAGCTTTGATGCTGTTTAGCGTCGTAATCGCGAGGCTTTGTACCATCACATCGAAGCGAACCAGCGTCTGTTCAAGCTGCTCAGTCACTGTCAAGCACACACCATCAATAGCAACGCTGGCTCCTACCGCCAACCCCTCACAAAAGCCATCAGGGAAACGAATATCGAATGTTCGAATACCTTGATGATCGCGACAAACTTCAATATTTGCCACCGCTTGAATAATTCCGGTAAACATGGGCATATCCTCTATTATTGGCTTGGGTATCATAATGCCACACGTTACACCGCGCAACGCGCCGCGTCTCCCTGCAAAGGGGTCGACTTTGGTCACGGCGCACATAAGTCCTGTAGCCTTATCACCACTTAAAATGAAGGGTTTATTTTTGATGGAAATCACGTTATTGATACACATCACATTTCCTCCTCGACAGCTTCGGAGGCCAGTTAATGACGACCATAGCCGTATTTAGTGCCAAATCGTATGATAAATCCGCCTTCTCCCATGTGAATGCGGCGTTTGATTATACGTTTGAGTTCCATGATTTCTTACTCACTGAAAAAACCGCCAAGATGGCGCAAGGTGCACAAGCCATTTGTGCTTTCGTGAACGACGATCTTTCTCGGCCCGTTTTAGAAATTCTTGCCGATTTAGGGGTTTATTTAGTTGCATTGCGCTGCGCGGGATACGATCGCGTCGATTTAGATGCCGCCAAATCGCTGGGCATCACCGTGGTACGAGTCCCCGCTTACTCGCCTGAATCGGTCGCCGAACACACGGTTGGCATGATGATGTGCCTCAACCGCCGCTTCCATAAAGCCTACCAGCGCACCCGAGACGCTAACTTTGAGCTGGAGGGTTTAGTTGGGTTTAATTTCCATGGTAAGACAGCTGGGATCATCGGCACGGGCAAAATCGGTATTGCTACCATGCGCATTCTTAATGGGCTAGGCATGCGTATTCTCTGCCACGACCCCTATGAAAACCCCGAAGCAATGGCGCTTGGTGCTGAATATGTCTCGAAAGAAACACTGTATGCCCAAAGCGACATTATTTCCCTGCACTGCCCGATGTCTCAGGATAACTACCACTTGCTTAGCGCCGACGCCTTTGCGCAAATGAAAGATGGCGTGATGGTGATTAATACCAGTCGGGGCGAGCTACTCGACTCGGTTGCCGCGATTGAGTCGCTCAAACAAGGAAGGATCGGGTCATTGGGACTCGATGTTTACGATAATGAGCGTGAATTGTTTTTCCAAGATAAGTCGAATGATGTGATTGTCGATGATGTGTTCCGTCGCCTTTCAGCGTGCCATAATGTCCTGATCACTGGCCACCAAGCATTCTTGACCAAAGAAGCACTGCACAATATCGCCGAGACGACGTTAACCAATATTCAAACCGTTCTGAACGGCCAAACCTGCCAAAACCAGATTGCCGAAGTGGAAGATCGCAGCGATTAATCGAGACTGGACCATTGATTAATCTTGACCTCTAACTAAGAAAGCAGGCCTGAATCATCAGGCCTGTTTTATAATAGGGCGATACGCTTTGATACGTTACATGGCTTCCATGAAAATCTTGGCGATTTCGTCGTGTGTTGCTTGTTTCGGGTTAGTGAAACCACACGCATCTTTCAACGCATTTTCAGTCAGCACATCAATATCTTCTTGCTTGGCACCTAATTCGTTCAAGCCCGCAGGAATGCCTACGTCCGTTGAAAGCGACTGAATCGCTTGGATGGCGGCTTTCGCGCCCTCATCAGCCGTCATATTCTCCGTATCCACGCCCATTGCAGTGGCGACATCACGCAAACGCTCAGCACAAACCTGCGCGTTATAGCGCTGAACATGAGGCAACAATACGGCATTGCACACGCCGTGCGGCAAGTCATAAAAGCCACCAAGCTGGTGCGCCATGGCGTGGACATAGCCCAAAGACGCATTATTAAATGCCATGCCCGCCATGAACTGGGCATACGCCATTTGCTCGCGCGCTTCGATGTTTTGTCCATCAGCGACAGCAGTACGCAGATGCTGTTGAATTAACGTCATCGCCTTTAACGCCACTGCATCAGTAATCGGCGTCGCCGCGGTGGATACATAGGCTTCAATCGCATGAGTGAGCGCATCCATTCCGGTCGCCGCGGTCAGTGAAGCTGGCTTCGCGAGCATAAGCTCAGGATCATTCACCGAGATAATTGGCGTGGTATGCTTATCCACAATCGCCATCTTAATATGACGTTCTTCTTCAGTAATAATACAAAAACGTGTCATCTCAGATGCCGTGCCAGCCGTTGTATTGATCGCTATCAGTGGCAGTTGAGGTTTTGCCGATTGATCGACACCTTCATAATCACTGATATGGCCACCGTTCGTGGCAACCAAAGCGATGCCCTTGGCACAATCATGCGGCGATCCGCCACCCAAAGAAATCACGCAATCACACTGGTTCTCTTGTAACAGTGCCAGCCCTTGCGCCACGTTTTCGGTGGTCGGGTTTGGCTGCGTGCCATCATAGACCACACTGTCGACCTGTCGGCTATCAAGCAGGCCTGCAATTTGTTTTACCACGCCAATTTCGTTCAGCACCTTATCTGTCACGATCAGCGCTTTTTTGAATCCATGTGATTGAATCGCGTCTGCCGCTTCTGCAAGGCAACCGGCTCCCATCAGGTTAACGGCTGGGATAAAGAAAGTGCTCGACATAATCGTTGGCTCCTTTTGTAGGGATAATCGGGTTAGCACGAAAACAGTGCTCCCCTTTTGCTTTGATGCCTTTTTGTAACACGTGGTTTGTTCGTCACATTTTGATCCAGCGCAATTCGCTTGGCAGGATGCAGAGATAAAAAGGCAAAATTGAGAGTTATGTCATCGGCGCGCACCATATCGTTTAAAACGGCAGCAACCATTCATTTTTTTGACACTTTCTTGAAGAACACTGTCTAACGTGCGATAGGTTATGGAAGCTAACGCGTAAACAGAGAGAAAACCATGGGAAAAAAATACACACTAACCGCTGTGGCAATATTGACGGCATCTTTGGCGCTCACCGGGTGTGAATCAATGTCCAACGCCCAAAAAGGCGCAGCCATTGGTGCCATTACTGGGGCTATCGCGGGTAAGTCAACATCCAACCACAAAGACAAGCGCGCATTTATTGGCGCCGCGATTGGTGCCATTGGGGGCGCAGCGGTCGGCAACTACATGGATAAACAAGAGCAAGCTTTTCGTGAGGAATTGGCTGGCTCTGGCATCCAGGTCGTTCGAGAAGGGGATAATATTCGCCTGATTATGCCGTCAAACATCACCTTTGGACTTGACCAAGACGCTATTGCCGCTGACTTTTATCCGACCCTGAACGCCGTTGCTAACGTCATGCGTAAATACGATAAAACCTTTTTAAGCATTGAGGGACATACGGATAACACTGGCGCGGCGTCGTATAACCAAGGCTTGTCTGAGCGACGTGCGATGAGCGTTAAACGCTATCTTGCTAGCCAGTCTATCGACAATGCGCGCCTTTATACCTCTGGTTTTGGTGAAACGCGTCCTCTGGTCGCCAACAACAGCGCCTCTAACCGCGCCTTGAATCGCCGTGTGGAAATTCAAGTCGTGCCTAATACGCAATAAGCGTGCGCGTGGCGCGTTCATAGGATGTGCACGCGCCGTTTCCCAGCACTAGAGCGCATCGAGGTTGTCGAGTAAGTCATCTGCATGACTAATGATCTTGTCTCGCTGCCCCTCATCCATTTTGTCCCAATTTCTATAAGGCATTGCTGTACGTGGATTATGCGCAAATCGCTCGCGATGGCGGTGCATAAAGTGCCAATATAAGGCGTTGAGCGGGCACGCCTTCTCACCAGTTTTTTCCTTCACAGAATAGTGACAGTCACTGCAATAATCACTCATACGATTAATATAGGCGCCACTGGCCGCATACGGCTTGGTCGCCACGAGTCCATTATCGGCAAATTGTGTCATCCCACGGGTGTTTGGCATCTCCACCCACTCAATCGCATCGATGTAAATCGACAAATACCAGTCATCGACCTCATCCGGCGCGATACCCGCCAAGAGGCAAAAGTTGCCCGTCACCATTAAGCGTTGGATATGATGCGCGTACGCGGTCTGCAAAGACTGAGTGACAGCGTTGGAAACACAACGCATCTTGGTATCGCCAGTCCAAAAAAAACGAGGAAGCGCCCGCTGCGCGGATAACGCGTTTTTGTTGGCGTAGGCAGGCATATTTGCCCAATACACCCCGCGTACATACTCCCGCCAGCCTAGAATTTGTCGCACAAACCCTTCAATCTGCGCAAGGTTGACGTCGTCGGTTGCGCGAAAGTGAGCGATGGCGGTTTCAATCACCTGCATCGGGTGCAATAGCTTGGCGTTTAAAGCAAAAGATAGACGGCTGTGATAGAGGCTCCATTGGTGTTCGCTTCGCCCCGTCATGGCGTCTTGAAATTGACCGAACATAGGCAGGCAGTGACGACAAAAATGGTCTAACAGCGATTTTGCCTGTATACGAGTCACCGGCCAGAGCAAGTCTCGCGCTGGCTCGCCGATCGTCGCCACGTGATGCCGTTCGATACGCGCCAAAATATCGCGTACATCATTGCTAAATACTAAGGGGGTTGGAATGGCCGCTAAATCGCTTTTCTTGAGTTTATTACGATTGTCTTGATCGAAGTTCCACCGTCCTCCCTCTGGTGACTCTCCCTCCATCAAAATGCCAAACTGGCGTCGCATATCGCGGTAAAAATACTCCATTTTGCGATGTTTATCGGCAGTGAACTGCTTGGGTATTTGGTCGTACGGCAGTAGAAAGTGCTCGGTGTCACATGTCATTGTGACAGCCTGAGGTAAGGCCATCTCTTTTAATTGCTCGTCTAGCCGGTATTCGTCCGGGCGTTGATATTCAAACGTTTTGATCTGATAGCGCTCGCACAGATCAGCCACTAACGCCGGTAAGTTGCCGTAATGTTGCGTGTCATCCAAGGTTAGGTAGCAAACGTGATGGCCTGCTTGGCTCAGGGCATGGGAAAACGCTTCCATGGCAGCAAAGAAAGCGCTCACCTTTTGGATATGATGTTTGACATAAGTTGCTTCTTGCTTGATTTCGGCAACAAGATATAGCACCTCTTCATCCGTCTTTTTATACCATGAGTGGCTGGCGTTGAGCTGATCCCCTAACACAAGACGCAATGTTGAATACTGGCGGTTAGTCACTGGTACCTCGATATTTGTTAAATCAACCTTAAGCGATACGCAGCAAACCACACTTTCGATGATTAACCCTGGCGAGTGCTTGAATCTTAGGGAAAACCCTCTACATTAGAGCCAGTATTGATCACCCATGTGGCGGCGAGGCGATGAGAGCATTCTTTGTCGGGCTGTTTTTACTCCCAATTGCAATGATAGTGGCTGAGCCAGCACGTGCCATGAATGAACCGGCCAGCCAGTTTGTTCAAGATCTTCGCTTTCATGGCTATATCGACAATTATGGCAATGTGAAACTTCGCTTTGCCCCGATCACCGCTCTACCGGCAGGATTCAAGACCAAAGGTTACTTGGATATTGAAGCCAGTGATATCGTTCGTCTCCCGCGTGGGCTTGATGTTGGCGGTTACTTTAATGCCGCCAATACAGCGATTCGGCAACTGCCGAGAATGAAAGTGGGTGGGTATATTAACCTTACCAATACCGCGATTACCCGTCTCCCCCCAAACTTAGTCGTGCGAGGAGATTTAAGCCTCGTCAACACGCCGCTCACCCAATTACCGCGCCGTTTATTCGTCGAGGGAAACTTGTACCTGACAAATTCGCCCATCGAGAAGATTCCTGACGACATCTATATAGGCGGCAACCTCTACATCCGCGGTACCGAGATCCAGTCAGTCAGCCCCGATCTTCGTATTGAAGGCCAGGTACTTCCTTCGGTAAGTCAATGATATCACGCTAGGCGTTGATCGAATTGGGTGCCCAGCCGTACCTTAGTTCCGAGCCTAGTTTTTAAATTACAGTCAAAAAAACGGTCCATTATGATTATCTTACATCATCTAGAACAATCGCGGTCGCAGCGGATTGTGTGGTTATTAGAGTCGCTTGCGATTCCGTATCAGCTGGTACGGCATCAACGGGATCCGAAAACCAAGCTCGCGCCCCGCGAGCTAAAAGAAATACACAGTTTGGGGAAAGCGCCTGTTATTGAAGACGGCGATGTGGTGATTGCCGAGTCAGGGGCGATCATCGAATATCTTATCGACAAGTACGGCGATGACACGCTCACCCCCAACACGGATAAAGAAAAGGGCCTGTATCGTTATTGGATGCATTATGCGGAAGGCTCACTGATGCCACCGCTGGTAATGTCTTTGATCTTTAGCAAGATCCCAGAATCACCGATGCCATTCTTTATTCGCCCCGTGGCAAAAAAGCTGATGAAGGGCGTGACTGAACAGTTTCTCGCCCCACAGCTTCGCGATCATTTCTCAATGATTGATAAGCATTTAGCCAAACATACCTGGCTGTGTGGCGATACGCTGACAGCAGCCGACATTCAAATGAGTTTCCCATTGTTGGCAGCACGCAAGCAACTCGACACTCAGCAGCACGCCAATATTCTTCGCTACCTTGAACGCGTTGAACAACAACCCGGCTATCAAAACGCCTTGTGTGTTGTCGGCCCACTCAAAGCGATGTAGTTTGCCAAAGCGAGATCATTTGCCAGAACGCTTGCCCGGGGATCAATGGCTGAATCATGTGGGCAGCGTTGACGCTGCCTGCATCACCCAGCGCTGGTAACCGGGGCGCTCAACCAGTTGCTGATACCAACGTTCAACATTAGGCGGTAATGCCCAATCACTTTGCTGACTCAGGCGATGAATTAAGCTGCCTACAGCGATGTCTGCCAGGGTCATCCGATCGGAGGTAAGGTAACGCTGATCGTCCAACGCATCATTGATTCTATCAAGCTCATAGCGGCATTGTTCCCACGCTCGCTGCTGTGTTTGACGCTCCTCGGCGCCATCCGCTGAAGGCATAAATAACGCAGCCTTAATCACGGGCTGGAACGAAGACAAGCACCAGTCCATCCAGCGCTCATAACAGGAGCGTTGAAAGGCACAATCGGGATACCACATTTTATTGCCATAACACGCGACCAGATAGCGCAATATGGTATGCGACTCCCAAACACTATTAGGGCCATCTTCAAGTACGGGCACCTGGCGCATCGGACACCGCTGTGCAAGCGCTTGTGCGTCATGTCGATTATGATGAATATCGACTTCTTCTAGCGCGATACTTAAATCTAACTCATCGATTAGCCACATCACTTTCTGAACGTTAATCGATAGCGGATGCCCATAAATTTTCATTTTGCTCTCCTTGTCACGCTACAACGCTTTTCCTTGCTCGTCTGCGTCTTCGAGGCTCGCATAATCCTCTATCCATAGCAAGTCATCGGGAAGACCTGCCAAAAACCTTAAGACTTAACCCATGATGTCCGGCAAACGCCATACGTTACACCTCGCTATACGCGTTTTGTGATGTTTCCTTCTGAAACGGATATGCCGAATGACGGAGGGCTTATCCCGCTATGTCACATTTCTTTCATTATGTATTGGCCTGCCAAGAAATCAGCGTTAATCTATTGATTGTTAAGGCTTATTAACAAAACACTCAACCAAGGAAGGATTATGAAAAAAACGGTATTAGCCAGTGCGCTAGCACTCGCATTGAGCGGATCGGCGTTTGCCGCACAAGTCCCTGATGACGTCACTCTTGCCGAGAACCAAACGCTGATCTGGGGCGTGGCGGGGGAAGTACCCACGTTAGACCCCACCAAGTCCAGTGATAGCGCCAGCAATAAAATCATCTCCGATTTGTTTGAAGGACTGATGGTACGCAACCCAAATGGCGACGTCGTCCCGGGGCTGGCGAAGGATTGGGAGGTCAGCGAAGACGGGCTAACCTATACGTTCCACCTTCGCAAAGCCAAATGGTCTGACGGTGAGCCCATCACCGCCGCCGATGTGGTGTATACACTACAGCGTGTGGTTGACCCGGTCACTGGCGCACCTTATGCCTGGTACCTAGGGACAGCCAATATCCAAAATGCCAAGGCGATCACCGACGGCGAAAAACCCGCGGAGCAGCTTGGCGTTAAAGCCATCGACGATCACACGGTGGAATTTACCCTTGAGCGCCGCACGCCCTATTTCCCGAATATGCTCACCCACTCGTCTACTTATCCGGTGCCACAGCATGCGTTGGAAGCCTTTGGTGATAGCTGGACACGTCCAGATAATATGGTCAACTCTGGCGCTTATAACCTCACCAACTGGGTGATTAACGAACGAATTGATTTAGCCCGTAACCCGCTTTATTGGAATAACGACGAAACGGTGATTGATAAAACCTCTTATGTCGCCTCCAGTGATGTCAACGCTGAATACAACCGCTACCGTACCGGTGAAATTGATATCACCTCGAGCTTTCCACTTGAGGCCTTTGATCAGATTAAAAAGGAACGCCCTAATGAACTGATCACCATGCCTTCTCTGGCGACTTACTATTATTTGTTTAATACAGAAAAAGCGCCGTTTGACGATGTGCGAGTCCGTAAGGCTTTGTCGTATGCGATTGATAGAAACATCATTACCGACATTATTCTCGGTCAAGGCCAGCTTCCGGCATATAGCGCCACGCCCCCAGCCATCAACCATTTTGAGCCACCTAAGCTCGAATGGGCGGAAATGAGCCAAGATGAGCGCTATCAAAAAGCCAAAGCCTTGTTGGCAGAAGCCGGCTTTACCCAAGATAACCCTCTGGAGTTTGAGCTGGTCTATAACACCATGGAGTCACACAAAAAACTGGCGTTAGCCGTAACGTCTATGTGGAAGCGTCACCTCCCTGTCAATGTCAACTTGGCCAACCAAGAATGGAAAACCTTCTTGCAAAAAGTCTTGCAAAAAGATTTTGATGTCGCCCGTGACGGTTGGATAGGTGATTATAACGAAGCGTCCACTTTCCTGAGCTACTTCAGCAGTGATGGCATGAATAAAACTAGTTGGGGCAACAAAGACTATGACAAGGCACTTGATCAGGCATTAACGGTCGCAGAGCCCGAGAAACGCAAAGCTTACTACCAAGAAGCAGAGCGGATTTTCGCCCGCGATATGCCGGCGATCCCACTGTATTTCTATACCCGCAGCGTGATTAAAAGCCCGAAAGTCGGTGGGTATAACATCGATAACCCTAACAAGCTTCGGTATACACGTAACCTATATATCACCAAAAATTGATCGCCACTGAATGAGCCGTGATCGATCACTAAGACCCACGCCACGCTTTGACGCGTGGCATTTTTATTGATAAGCACAAAAAAAAGCGCCAGCCTCTCGGCTAGCGCTTCTTATCAATTTGGCTCCCCCAACTGGACTCGAACCAGTGACATACGGATTAACAGTCCGGCGTTCTACCAACTGAACTATGGGGGAATCGTCTTTGCGACAACGAGCGAGATGATAGGCAATCCATTATCTCGGTGCAACCCTTTTTTCAATAAATCCCCACACACTCGGCTCGAATGGCTAAAAAGGCAACAAATCAGACGATTAAACGATCACCTTTGCACTGACGTAGGTAAAAGTGCAAATATACGACACTGCAGCTGACTTCGAGGACCCAGAGACATTGGACAAAGACACATCGCTCCCACTGTTTATTGCCGGCCCCATGCTACGGCGTACGACACAGCATGAAGTGACGTTATGGTCAGTGCTGACACAAAAGCCCGACGATGGCATCGTCTCCGTTTATCAGCACAACCAGATATTAGCATCCATGCCGTTGTCAGCTGGGCATTGGTTTCGTATTGGCGCGCATGCGTGGGTCGTACTTCATCATCTCCGTTCAGCGCATGGGTTTCCCGTCGATCGACCATTGTCATACGACATACAGATCAACGGCAGTGGAATAGCGGACATCCAACCAGATGTTTTATATGACAACGAGCAAGCGCCCTCTTTTTGTATTCCCTCAAAAGCCACCCATATCGCGCATGGCTCGTGCCGACATCCGCACCATCGCTGCGATGATGCCCTCGTGACTCTCGACCAACATTTGGCCACGACCCCGATGACACAATGGCCCAATATGTTGATTATGAGTGGCGATCAAATCTATGCCGATGATGTCGCCACGCCGATGCTGCAGCGTATTCGCCGGTTAATTGCAGTATTAGATCTCAAAAATGAGTCTTTTGAAGACGCGCCCATTGTCGACTGCCGGGCGTTGGATACACACCCGGACAGCTATGCTCAACGTGGCAAACTCCTCCCTAACCAGCGTGCAGAGAGGGGCAACCGCTTAGAAAAACTGTTTGGGCAACCTCTGCCTATTTTTACCTCCAAAACCGTCTCTAATCACTTGATAAGCTTTGCAGAGCATGTCGCCATGTATTTGTTGGTATGGTCGCCGGTTCCTTGGAAACTAACAGACAGCGCTGACCATCAGCCCCCCAGTGGACTCACCGACGACCAACGCGCGCGCTATCAACAAGAAAAAGTCACCTTGGATGTGTTTCGCGCCGGCTTGCCTCAGGTAAAGCGACTATTCGCACACCTATCAACCTATATGATCTTTGACGATCATGACATCACAGATGACTGGAATATCACCGTCGGATGGGAGCAAGCCGCGTATTTTAATCCCTTTTCTCGCCGCATTATCGGCAATGGCCTCATGGCGTATTGGTTGTGCCAAGGTTGGGGCAATGCCCCCGACAACTTTAGCCAAGACTTTCTCACTACGGCCCGCCAAAGCGCCTATCAGCCCATTGATATTCGCGACTCGGACACACAAACAGAGGCTCATCAGGCCATGGTGGAGCAATGTCTGCGTTTTGAGCACTGGCATTACACGGTGCCAACAACGCCACATCTCGTCGTGTTAGATACACGCACACGTCGCTGGCGCTCTGAGTCACGAATGAATAAACCGTCGGGCCTGATGGACTGGGAAGCACTGATGGATTTTCAACATGATCTGTTAAGGCATGATAGCGCAGTGATTGTCTCTGCTGCCCCCATGTTCGGGGTTAAGTTTATTGAGGTATTGCAACGAGTCGCGACCTGGCTGGGCGTCCCCACTGTCGTCGACGCCGAGAACTGGATGGCCCACCCAGGGAGCGCCAACACCCTGCTGAGTATTTTTCGCCATCAACGTACACCCACCAATTATGTGATTTTATCTGGGGATGTGCATTACTCGTTTGCTTATGATATCCGAATCCGATTTCGCACCCATAGTCCGCGCTTGTGGCAAATAACCGCTAGTGGATTCAAAAATCGCTTCCCCGAGCCACTCCTCACCGTTTGCGAGTGGTGCGATCGCGTTTTATTCAGCCCACTGTCTCCACTGAATTGGCTCACTAAACGTAAGCGTATGCGCATTGATCGGCGCGATCCTGATACGCTAGGCCCTAAGCGGCTGGTCAATGCCAGTGCCGTGGGGTTAGTCACCCTCAATGAAGATGGCTCTCCACACACCATTGGCCTTCTGAAGACTGATGGCCAACGCGTCGCTTTCCCGGAAAAGACAAACACCGAGTCAACTCGCCAGCTAGGTTACCGTAATTCTCATCGATGAAATTTGGATAATGGCGTAAGCAGGCCTAACCTTAGAAGGAGTTGGCCGATAAAAGGAGGCTTTATGCAAGGAGAAAACCACGCACTCGTTTTTGATTTCCCGGAGCATCGCGATCGTATCCACCACCTTAAGCAACATGACCCCGCGTTTCAGCTCGATGCGCAACGCTATCATCAACTCGATCACCATATTCGTGGTTTAGAGATGAACCAAATCCCCACCAGCGACGATATCTTTACTGCCATGAAACGACAGCGCGCGCACCTCAAAGACCGCTTGTACGAAAAACTACGCACACATTGATGGGAGGAGAGCAATGCGTTTGTCGCATTCACTGTGCTTGGTGGTTCTGTTTCTTGGGACAATAGGGGCTGCAGAGGCGAAACCATCAACACGGAGACGGTGAGCCTTCGTGTTGAAACACTGAAATCCGGCTTTTCCCACCCATGGGGGATCACTGAGCTTCCGGATGGCGATCTACTGATTACCGAGCGTGACGGCAAGCTTAAACGGCTGACACCCAATGGGCTGGTCGTCTCCATTTTAGGCACCCCAAAAAACGTGTTTCAAGAGGGGCAAGGGGGCCTATTAGATATTGCCTTGGCACCTGATTTTGCGACCAACCAGCGTTTATATCTTTCCTACGCCGCCGTCGACGAGCGAGGACAAGCCGGGACAGAGGTAATAATGGCCACACTGTCTAAAGATGTACTTATTGACAGTCGTGTTATTTTTAAAGCCTTTCCCAAGCGCAGTGGCGGGCGCCATTTTGGCAGTCGTTTATTGACCACCTCTGAGCACCTATATATCACGCTCGGCGATCGTGGCCACCGCGATCGCGCGCAGTTTGCCGACGATCATCTGGGCACGCTCGTGCGTCTTAATCTTGATGGCACAGTGCCAGAAAGTAACCCGTTCACACAGGTGAATGACAAACGTGCTGAGGTGTTTAGCTTCGGACACCGAAATATCCAAGGCATCACCCTCGATAACACAGACACACGTATTTGGGCACATGAGCACGGTCCCCAAGGTGGCGATGAACTCAACGATATTCTCGCCGGTGAAAACTATGGCTGGCCGACTATAACCTATGGCGTTAACTATGGACTGGGCACACAAATCGGAGAAGGCACATCCAAACCTGGCATGCGCCAACCTGTGTATTACTGGGATCCCTCTATCGCACCATCAGGCATGACGATGGTGAACAGCCAGCAGTTTCCCATGTGGAAGGGGGATTTACTGCTCGGGTCGTTAAAGTTTGGCTTACTGGTCAGGTTAGAGCTGGAAAACGGCCAAGTCACACATGAAGAACGAATGTTCGACGGTCAGTTTGGCCGCATTCGCGATGTGATCCAAGCACGTGACGGCAGTTTACTCATCCTCACTGATAGAAGAAATGGCAGTGTATTACGGGTCACACCATTGTCTCAGTCATAGACCATTATCTCAGTCGAAGATAGGCGCTACAGTGATCCCTCGGCAGAAACACCATGAAGACGTAAACTATAACCGACCCCAAAATACTGCTTTTTCTGTTGAGCCGACAATTTAGGCAGTTGCAGATAACAAAAACGTTGTCCATCACTGCCAATCAACAAGCCACTAAATCGGAATAAAGCTTTAGTCGGTGTCTGAATATGAACACGCACCAAGGTTGCCACCCCCAACTTCAGTATCGCTTGCGTGACAGCTAAAGCGATGACTTCTTGGGTTTTTTCTATCGCATTGAGTTGTTCTTTTCTGGGCATAATGACGTTCGTTATATTCCATTAATATGAATTTCAGTATTTTCATCAAGATCGGTTGCCCTGAGTATAGATCGCACTATTCACCCATGTTACTTTTCGATTCATAACGCACGCATCTATCAAGGACACATCATGAAAGGGACGCTAAAACGGCTACTGTTCGGCACAATGCTGGTCTGCTCCCCCCTCGCCCAAGCCAGCGACCAAGCGGCATGTGGCAAGGTTTCTATCGCGGATATGAATTGGAACTCAGCCACATTAATAGCACATGTTGATCAATTTATCTTAGCGTATGGATATGGCTGTGATGTCTCTCTTGTCCCAGGCGATACCATGCCTACCGGCGTCTCAATGACGGAAAAAGGCGAGCCAGATATAGCGCCAGAGTTTTGGACAAACTCGCACAAAGCGATGTTGGACAAAGGCGTGCAAGCAGGACGATTACGGTACGCAGGCGATGTATTCTCACAAGGTGGCAACGAGGGCTTTTGGGTCCCCAAATACATGGTCGATCAACACCCCGAGTTAGCGACGAWTGAAGGCATCAAAGCGCATCCAGAGCTGTTCCCTCATCCAGAAGATCCTGATAAAGCCGCATTCGTGGGCTGCCCGGCGGGGTGGACATGTCAAATCTCAGCCCAACACATTTTTAACGCCCTTGAGTTGGACAAAGCCGGCTTTGAAATTGTCGACCCTGGCTCTGCAGCAGGCTTAGCCGGCACCATCGCTCGTGCCAATGAGCGAAAAAATCCTTGGTTTGGTTATTATTGGGCGCCGACGCCTGTGATGGGAAAATATGAAATGGTTGAAGTCGATTTGGGTGCCGATGTCAATTTAGCGCACTACAAACAATGTATCACCCAAGCGGACTGTCAATCGCCCCAGGTCACCGCCTTTCCCACCTCTCCCGTGCACTCGCTAACCACAGCATCTTTTGCTGAGCAAGCACCAGCAGCATTCGAGTATATCAACCGCCGCGAATATGATAATCAAGTAATGAGTGACATGCTGGCTTGGATGGATACCTATCAAGCGGACGGTGAAATAGCCGCAGACGAGTTTCTTCGGCGCTACCCTGCCGTTTGGCATCAGTGGGTCGATGCACAAACCGCGCAACGTGTCGAAGACGCACTACGATAACGGTAGAATATACACTGAGAGGACTATAAGTAGACATGACTTGCCGAGGATCCAATTGGCCTCGGCAAGCCTAACAAGCGTGTTACTCGATCACGCCAAGCTCACGGAGGCGTTCCATCAAGTAACTGTTGGCAGTATGGCGATCAGACAGCACCACATCTGGCTTAGGGTGCAAAAATAGCGGCAACGAAATACGCGCTTTGGTTTTATCCGCGCCTTCCGGGTTCACGACACGGTGGGTGGTAGAAGGGAAGTATCCGCCGGATGCTTCTTGAAGCATATCACCGATATTGACAATCAAGTTACCAAAATCACAAGGCACATCTAACCAGCTCCCGTCTTTTGCTTTCACTTGCAAGCCAGGCTCATTGGCAGCCGGTAATATTGTCAGCAAATTAATGTCTTCATGAGCAGCCGCTCGAATCGCCCCAAGCTCTTCATCACCCTTTAACGGTGGGTAATGTAAAACACGCAATAAGGTCTGTTGGCTGCCATTAATCATACTGGACAATGGCTGTGAGTAGTGCTGACTCACCTCAGACGGTGACTGACGTTCAACCCATGACAGCAAGGTTTCAGCTAAATGCGTAGCATGCTCGTAATAAGACTGTAGATGACTTCTCAGTGCGTCAGGACACTGCCCCCAAGGATAGTAGTGAAAGAATTCTTTTAAATCGCGCTTAGTATGACCTTTCGCGGTTTCTGCGACTTTGGCGGGAAAAAAGCCGTCTTGCGTATCGGGTTTATAGGTGAACAGATGCTTGTCTTCGGTATTAAAGAAACCTTCCCATTGCTGATAGATATCAGCGACCCATTGTTGCTGTAACGGGTGATTTTTTAATACACCAAACCCTGTTTCACGTAGGGATTTAACAAAGGCCTGCTCGGCATCAGGCGCATTAAAGTCAATGGCTTGCAGTGTCATAATGCTCTCGTAATCGTTTGCTTTTTATCATGAGGTAAGTGAAACAATAGTTTAACAGGCCGATCAGCGCACACAACGCAAAACTGTTCTCATAGAGAAACGCTTTGTTTTTCTACAAGCACGGTTGAGGTTAAATCATGCAGCCTCGAGATAGGCAAACAGATATCACGTGTTACACTCTATGCCGTTGTAAACGCATGGAGGTTATATGGGCGTTATTCGTTGGATCCTAGGCAAGATTATTCTGGTGATTGAGTCGTTGACTCAACCCAAGGCACCTCAGCTGAGCGCGACACAAAAACAGGCTATCGACACCTTGGCGCAGCAAGTTACCTTGTATCAATTTGCGGCCTGTCCGTTTTGTGTAAAAGTGCGCCAGGCCAGCCGCAAACTCGGCTTACCGCTGAACACCAAAGATGCGAAGCGTGATATAGACGCGCGGCAAGAGCTTGAACAAGGGGGTGGACGAGTCAAAGTCCCCTGTTTGCGAATTCAAAAGGCAAGCGGTGAGGTGCACTGGATGTACGAGTCAGACGATATTATTGCCTATTTAGACAAGCAGGTCGCGCCGATAATTGAAAAATAATTAGACACGTGTTGAGTCGGGGTCTATGGTTTTAGTGACAAGACTCCTTCGCTTGYCCCTTGTTGCCCGACTGGCTGATGCCTTTTATCGGGCTTTGCTAAACTGCCCTAGCACTGCGCCTGGGCAGTTTTCTTTTTAAACCTAACGGTTATCCATGTGACTATTGTCCACTCCCATCGATTCCATAAAGCACATTCATTTAAAAGCCATTAACATCACGTAAACCAAGAAAAGCGACATGCTTTCCCATTTTCCCTCGGAGCGTATATCATTGCGGTCGTCGCTCTGACTTGAGTTAGGTTTAATCACAAACTAGCTTTAAAAAGATAGAGAAATMAGGAGTGTGACATGACAACGTACGATCCTAGGCAAACGATCAGCAAAAGCCGTTTTCCCAACCTGCTCATCTTTTTCGCGCTGTTGTGCCTGATGTTGGTCAGTCATGGTGCGGAAGCGAGAGCTATTTTGACCCTTTATGGCGATGTCGCCAAGCACTCGTTTACCCGTGAAGAGCTGATGCAGCTGGCTGATCGTACGATTGAAACGAAAACCCCTTGGACGGAAGGTAAACAGGTTTTTCTCGGCTTGTCAGCACAAAAATTGTTGAAGAATCTCGACAAGCAAGGCCATGAATTGAAAGTTCACGCCCTCAATGATTATTGGTCTAAGATACCGACTGACGAGATCAATAAGTACAACCCGGTCTTCGCCATAAAGAAAAACGGCGAATGGATGCCTATTCGTGACAAAGGGCCGATTTGGGTTGTCTACCCATTATCCGAGTTTAATCAATACGACAATGAGATTTTACATAGCCGCATGGTTTGGCAAGTGAACCGTATCGAAGTATTAGGAAAAGAATAACAACGGACTGATGGGC
>NZ_MUET01000036.1:0-33559 GCF_001995685.1 Salinivibrio sp. IB282
TCTTTATGATATGAAGTGTATTTTTTGTTTGACACTTGGGTGCGTAATCGTAGCCAAGTGAATGAATATTCGAGCCGACTGTGTCATTATGGCATTTTCTGCTGTGATGTTGATTTTTTGTGAAATGTTTGCCAGATTAAATCCGCATCTCTCCGAGGCAAGATCCTATCACCTTGTTTTGGTCAGGAAGTCGATCGTCATCGAGGACGATATCAAGGATGAAAAATGTCACTGCTAGAAGTAAATAACCTACGAATAGAGTACCCGTCTCGCCACGGCGTTCACGCCGCTGTGACGTCATTGTCACTCACGATTGAGCGTGGTGAGATTGTTGGCGTGGTGGGTGAATCTGGAGCGGGTAAGTCAACGGTGGGTAATGCCGTGATTGATTTGCTCAGTCCGCCAGGGCGTATTGCCAGTGGCGATGTGTACCTTGATGGTAAAAAAATCTCCGGCCTTAGCCCTAATGAAATGCGCAAAGTGCGTGGCGACAAAATCGGGTTTATCTTTCAAGACCCGATGACCTCCCTGAACCCGCTGTTTACGGTCGAGCAACAGCTGACCGAAACTATTTTGACCAACTTGAATGTCACCCAGCAACAGGCCTATCAGCGCGCACTTAATTTAATGGAGCAGGTGGGGATCCCTGAGCCAGAGCTGCGCATCAAACAATACCCCCATCAGTTTTCCGGCGGGATGCGTCAGCGTGTGGTGATTGCGGTTGCACTGGCCGGGGAGCCGGATTTAATCATTGCCGACGAGCCGACCACGGCATTGGATGTGTCCATTCAAGATCAGATTCTCACCCTGATCCGCGATTTATGCCAAAAGAAAAACGTGGGTTGTATGCTGGTCACCCATGATATGGGCGTGGTCGCCAACGTGACCGACCGTGTCGCGGTGATGTATCGTGGTGATTTGGTGGAGCTGGGCACCACCCAGCAAGTGTTAGGCGAGCCTCAGCACCCTTACACGCAAAGCCTTATTTCAGCGGTGCCACGCTCTGATATCAAGTTAGATCGCTTTCCGCTAGTCAATTATATCGAGGAGGCCGGTGAGACTCTTGAGCTTGATGTTAAGAATCACTGGCTGGGGCAAAGCCAAGATCAGCGCGCTTACAGCGGTCCGCTACTGCAGGTGAAAGATGTGTCCTTGCGCTTTATTACTAAGGATTCTCTCTTTGCGAGCCGCCGCGAATACGTCCAAGCCTCTGATCATGTGAGCTTTGACGTGGTTGAGGGGGAAACCTTTGGTCTTGTCGGTGAGTCGGGCTCAGGAAAGTCGACCATTGCGCGCGCGATCACCGGGCTTTATCCGCCCAACACGGGGCAAATCATTTTTGAAGATATCGATCTGACCGCGATTAAAAACGAACGCGCCCGACGTCCTATTCGTCGCCAAATGCAAATGGTGTTTCAAAACCCGTATTCATCCATGAACCCACGGATGAAGATTTACGACATTATCGCTGAGCCCATTCGTTTTCACCGTTTGGCCGAAAGCGAGTCTCAAATCCGCCAAATCGTCGGCGACTTGCTCGACCACGTGGGTTTAGGCCGCGGCGCAGGGATTAAATATCCGCACGAGTTCTCTGGGGGGCAACGCCAGCGTATTTCGATTGCTCGCGCATTGGCGACGCGTCCGCGTTTACTGATTTGTGATGAGCCGACATCGGCGTTGGATGTGTCGGTACAAGCGCAGATTTTGAACCTGCTTAAAGATCTGCAGGACGAACTCAATCTCACCATGTTGTTTATCAGTCACGATCTGCCGGTGATTCGACAAATGTGTGACCGCATTGGTGTGATGCGTAAAGGTCAGCTATTAGAAGTGGCGCCGACAGAGCAACTGTTTACTAACCCACAACACGAATATAGCCGTCAGCTTATCTCATTGATGCCAGAGTTTAAGGGAATGAGCACGGAAGGTTTGCAACCGGCATAGCACGCTATGTCGACGCGGCATTGCGCCGCACCTCATCCATGATGCAAACACAGCAGGGGGCAACCCCTACGCATAAAGGAGCTATGCAATGAAAACAATGAAGAGCAAGATTGCYGTGGCGCTTATGGCCGCCGGCCTGAGCTTTAGTGCCGCGGCAGCGGATATCACCGTCGCTTATGATGCGGATCCGGTCTCACTGGACCCTCATGAGCAGCTTTCCGGTGGTACGCTACAGCTATCACACATGGTCTTCGACCCCTTGGTCCGTTTTACCCAAGAGATGGATTTTGAGCCGCGTCTCGCCACGTCTTGGGAGCGTATCGATAATGAAACCGTGCGTTTCAACCTTCGCGAAGGCGTGACGTTCCACTCCGGTAACGCATTTACTGCTGACGATGTCGTCTGGACCTTTGACCGTTTGAAGTCATCACCGGATTTTAAAGGGATTTTCACCCCAATCGTTGACATCAAGAAAGTCGACGAGCACACGGTAGATGTGGTCACGGACGGTACCTATCCGCTGGTAGAAAACGTCATGACCTACGTATTCCCCATGGACAGCAAATTCTACAGTGGTGAGACCGAAGACGGCCGTGATAAATCTGAGCTGAAGAAAAATGGCTCAACCTATGCATCAACACACCTATCAGGCACAGGCCCTTATGTGGTCGACGAGCGTGAACAAGGCGTGGTTGTCGAGTTTGACCGTAATGAGAATTACTGGGACAAAGACAGCGAAGGCAATGTGGATAACATCACACTGCGTCCGATCAAAGAAGATGCCACCCGTGTTGCAGCACTGCTGTCTGGTGATGTCGATATGATTGCGCCTGTTTCTCCTAACGATTATCGCCGTCTCGAACGTGCCGACGAGCTGCAACTGGTTACCATGCCAGGGACGCGCGTGATCACCTTCCAAATGAACCAGAGCGTGGTGGATGAGTTTAAAGATCCACGTGTCCGTCAAGCGGTGGCTTATGCGGTCAACAATGAAGGTATTGCGCAGAAGATCATGAAAGGGGCGGCCACGCACGCGAGTCAGCAAAGCCCGGTTGGTTACGCAGGCTATAACGCAGATTTAGCGCCGCGTTATGACTTGGCGAAAGCGAAAAAGCTGATGGAAGAGGCCGGTTATCCTGATGGTTTCTCAGTCACCATGATTGCGCCCAACAACCGTTACGTGAACGATGAAAAAATCGCCCAAGCGGTGGCGGCAATGATGGCGAAAATTGGTATCAAGGTTGACTTGCAGACCATGCCAAAAGCGCAGTACTGGCCTGAGTTCGATAAGTGCGAAGCCGGCATGCAGATGATTGGCTGGCACCCAGATACAGAAGATTCTGCCAACTTCACTGAGTTCCTCACCATGACCCGTGACGCTGACACAGGTAAAGGTCAATACAACTGTGGTCACTACTCGAACAGCGAAGTGGACAAGCTGGTGATGGAAGCCAACTCAGAAACGGATCTGGAAAAGCGTAGTGCCATGCTGAAAAAGGTTGAGAAGATCCTGTATGACGAAGCGGCCTTCTTACCCTTGCACTGGCAAGATCCATCATGGGCAGCCAAAAATAACGTTAACATCGAGCCGATCGTTAACGGTATGAACTTCCCTTACTTCGGCGATCTAGTGGTCGAGTAATGGACTAAAACAGGGCCCCAACCTCTGGGGCCCTGATTATCCAATCGCTTAGAGGCACACATGGTAACGTTTTTAGTCAAACGTCTGGTACAGGCACTGATTGTGATGTTTGTCATCAGTCTGGTGGCGTTTGCTATCCAAGACAACCTCGGCGACCCCTTGCGGGAGCTGGTGGGGCAATCAGTATCAGAAGCGGAGCGTGATGCGCTGCGTGATGAAATGGGGCTTAACGATCCCTTCTTAACCAAATATACCCGCTTTGTAGGCAAAGCCCTACAAGGGGATTTAGGCAATTCTTATTTCTTTAAGCGTCCAGTCGTGGACGTCATTTTAGATAAATTGGTGGCAACGCTAGAACTCGTGGCGGGGGCGGCACTGATCATTGTCGTGGTGTCGATACCACTCGGCGTGTACTCGGCGATTCACCCCAATAGCATGCTTACCAAGATAATCATGGGCTTTAGTATCGTGGGTATTTCGATACCTGTCTTCTTAACCGCGATCATGCTCATGTATGTTTTCTCGATTGAATTAGGTTGGTTGCCCTCCTATGGACGCGGAGAAACCGCCAATTGGCTCGGTTGGGAGTCCGGCTTTTTCACTCTGGATGGCTTAGCACACTTGGTGCTGCCTTCTGTGTCGCTGGCGTCCATCATGTTGCCTTTGTTTATCCGCTTGGTGCGCTCTGAAATGCTGGAAGCGTTAGGCACCGAGTATGTGAAATTTGCACGTGCTAAAGGGTTACCCGAAAACAAGGTTTATTATCAACACGCGTTAAAAAACACCATGCTGCCGGTTGTAACGGTTGGCGGGGTGCAAATTGGTACCATGATTGCGTATACCATTTTGACCGAGACTGTCTTCCAATGGCCCGGGACGGGCTTTTTGTTCCTTGAAGCGATTAACCGTGTCGATACGCCGTTGATTACCGCTTACGTGATTTTCGTCGGGCTTATCTTTGTGGTGACCAATACCATTGTCGATCTGCTTTATGGCTTGATTAACCCAACGGTTAACTTAACCGGCAAGGAGGCGTAAGCGATGACACAAACGAATACAACACCAAGTCGCTGGCAGCGCTTCTTAGACTCGGATTTCTTTTATCACTTCAAGCGCGATAAAGTGGCGATCGCTAGCTTCACCATTTTCATGGTGTTCTTATTGCTGGCGGTCTTTGCGCCCTTAGTGTCCCCGACCAATCCCTATGATTTAATGGCGATTGATATTATGGACTCTGAGCTCCCTCCCGTTTGGATGGAGTGGAGCGATCCGCGCTTTTTGCTCGGGACCGATAACCAAGGGCGAGATATCTTATCGACCATTATTTATGGTCTGCGGATCTCTTTGACCATTGGTTTGTGTGCCGTCGGCCTACAGTTGATTCTGGGGACGGTGATTGGTCTGAGTGCCGGCTATTTTGGTGGCCGCATTGATAGCTTTTTTATGCGTATCGCCGATATCCAGCTGTCTTTCTCGACCATGATGGTCGCTATTATTGTTTCAGCGATTTTTAAGGCCAGCTTTGGCAGTGAGTTTTACAGCCAATACGCGATTTTAATGCTGGTGGTGATTATCGGGATTGCCGAGTGGCCACAGTATGCGCGGACCATTCGTGCGTCTGTCTTGGCAGAAAAGAAAAAGGAATATGTAGAAGCGGCGCGGGTAATGGGTTTCCGCTCGCCTCGGATCATGTTCCGTCATATTCTTCCCAACTGCTTATCGCCTATTTTGGTCATTTCGACCGTTCAGGTGGCTAACGCAATCATGTCGGAAGCGGCACTGTCTTTCCTGGGGCTGGGGATGCCTGTCGATCAGCCATCACTGGGGTCGTTGATCAGCATCGGTTTTAACTACATTTTCTCAGGGGCGTGGTGGATTACTGCTTTTCCTGGCATCGTGTTGGTTTTACTAGTACTGGTGATCAACTTGCTCGGCGATTGGTTGCGGGATGTCTTCAACCCCAAAATCTACAAAGGGTAAGGANGGGTAAGGAAAATGGCTGCGAATGCAGCCATTTTTTTGATGGCTGTCTGACAGCTTGGTGATCAGTGGCTTGAGTCAATGTATGACTTTGCTTAAGCTGAGCAGATTAGATTATCAAGGGAGCGACTCATGGGGCGGTGGCGAGGTTTGGCTGTCAGTGTGGTAGCAATGTGGGCAATCAGTGCGCCAGTGCGCGCAGAACAGAGCCCTTGCGCGATTGTTGACCGCCAGCAAGGCTGGCCAATCATTGGTGAGACATGTGATATCGGACAAGGTCTGTGGGGCAACCAAGCCCCCGATCCCAAAAGTGCCGCGTTCTGGGTGCAATGCGGTGCGACGCAAGGCGTGCCATCGCGTCAATTCTATCAGTCCCTGCGTCAAGGCTTGCCGGACTTACCGTTTCAAGTGCAAGTGCGCGAGGGCCGAGGACGTTGCTTGATTGGTCCGTATCCTAACCTAGACGTGGCACAGTTGGTGCTGAAACGTGTGCGTCAATTTGGGCCGACCAAACAAGCGGTGTTACGCCAAACTCGTCAGCCATTGTCGCAACCAGCCGTGATCCGCTTACCGCCGCTGTCTCAAACCCAATCGTCCCCGGAGGATGAAACGTCGGCGCCGATGGAAACGGCGATTACCTTAAGCCATTTTGGTTTACCGGAGCCTGAGGCCGGAGATAAACAGTACATGGAAAAATCCATGAGCTGGCTGCGCGTTCCTTATGCGCAGGCGGCCCCTCGTTGCCAACGCGAAGGCATGATGTTGGCTTCCCAACAGGAATTAGTGGAAGTGGCAAAAGCGACGGATCAGCTCCCCATGCGCTTACCGTACTGGGTGCAAGGCGCTAAGGGGGTGGACGCCCGAAGTGGCAAAGTGGTGACACGTAATGCCGACGCGGCGCTCAATGTCCTGTGTAAAAAGCGGTAGTCTTTACCCGCAATATAAAACGCCCCGCAGTGCGGGGCGTTCTGTTCTTCCTGAGACGGCGAACTGAACTGACGGGCTTTTCGGCGAATAGCGAGGCTTATTGGCCGAAATGCTATGCCGCGGGAGGCTGTTCAGGCAGTGCTAACTTTAACGCTGTACGTGAGACATCACTCGCCGCTTTACCTTGATCAAGCTTATCTAACACATCAGCTAAATACGCATAGTCGCTGACATCCGTGCGATACTCGAGGGCGTTTTCAAAGTGACTGCGCGCATCTTGCCATTTTCCCGACTGCATAAGCAGTTGCCCAAGCGCGCTATGAAGCACAGGGTTGCGGCTATCTTGTGTGAGCAATTCTTCTAGCATCACCACCGCGGGGTAGTTATCTGGTAAGTCTAGTGTCGGGATCAGCGCAATCAAGCGATCATCGGTGCGTTTTTTCAAGGCCTCACGCAGCAGAATATAGGCTTCTGAGTCGGCATTACGCGCCGCGAGATGTTTGACTAACCCTGCTAAGAGTGAAGGCTGGTTGCGTTTGGCTTTGGGGAGTTGGTTCCAATGCGCCAGTAGCCCTTCGGTGCCTTGTTGACTGGCGACATGGGCCATCACGCCCAGCTCGGCTCGCTCGTGCAAGGCATCAAACTGCGCATCATCAAGCAGCTGGGCCTTTTTCAACGTGGGCAGAAGGTTGAGCAGGGCAGACCAATCTTCTAGATGAATATAGGTATCTTTTAGCAGCGCCAGCATCACTGGGTTGCGAGGATGCTGACGTTTAATCGCACGCAACGAGGCTAAGGCTTCTTCGTGCTGACCACTTTGGCTATGGAGTTGCGCACGAGTCAGGGCGAGAGCCAAGCTATTGGCGTTAAGATCAGCGGCTTGCTGCAGGTATTGGTCACGCGCCTGCAGGTTTTGTCGCTGCTGTGCCGCTTCCGCGGCAGCCAATAAGTTATGCATGGGCGCATCGCTGTGAGGGCGGGCTTTGGCGAGGAGTTTTTCGGCTTTTTTCCACTCTCCTTCGCGTAACTTGATTAAGCCGGTTTGGGTTTGTTGGCGCGCTTTGCGTTGCTTACGGCCGGACAACCAGCCTGTTGCGGTACTGCTGATAGATAAAAGCTTTCTCAGTAGCCACTCAAGTGCCCATAATACTGCGATTAAAATGCCAACCAGTACCAACAAAGTCGTGACACTCATTTCCAGTGTCTGCTCGGCAGCGGAAATAAGCACATAACCTTGCTGTCCGGCTAATTGCGGGCCAACCACTAATCCGGCCGCCAGAACAAGGACGAGCAAAAGCAATCTAATCATGATTGGCCTCCTGTCAGCGGCGCAATGTCTCGGCGCAATCGGGTATTGATTTCATCACTGACTAGCGACTGGCTTTTCAGTTTTTGCGGCAGATCGACGCCAATGGTTTGTTGGTTTAGCTCATCAAGCTGCTCGACAAAGCGGCGCGTGGCATTCGCATCTTGATTATAAAAGCGTAGTGTCCAGTCTTTTCCCATCTCTAGCGCTTGGTGATACAGGGTATCATTGCCTTCATACACGGCGCGCATCGCTTGATCGAGCTTGTTCTTGAGATTTTCTTGCAGGTAATAACTTTGGGTGGGCGATAACAAGGGCACCACGTTGCCGTCACGTTTGCGGTAGGTGATAAAGTTATCGACAAAATCGGTAACCGACGTGGTGAGGTTGCGCTTCCAGTCATTGACCGATTCAGACACCACGGGTTTTTCTACTTCTTGTGCTTCTGGGATCACGGCACTGGCAAGCGGGAGGTTTTCGACTCGCTGCTGCATGCTGGTCAAGCGCAGTACAATCCCATCTCTATCGATCCGTTTTACCGCCTTTAACGCGGTGATATCGTCAGCCATCGCTTGGCGAATCGGCATCAAGGACGGGTCGTTGAGCTGAGCAATGCGGTGATCGGCCGCTTCCATCAGGGCGGTGGCGCTTTGGGCATCCTGTTCGAGCCAAATTTTACGCCCTGCCATTCGGATCAGATAGTCGGCTTCAGCCAGTAACCAGTCATTGGGACGTCGGCCTTTCACTTCAGCGACGGCTTTTTGCAAGCTAGATAAACTGCTGTCCTGCTGTTTCAAACGTGTTTGCGTGGTGGCTTTAAGTTGTTCTCGCGCCTGTTCTGCCGCTTGTTTTTGTTGGTTAAGATCTTGCTCAAGGCGTGAGATATGAGATTGTTGCGCGGATACGGTGTTTTGCAACACGGTGGCTTGCTGGTGGCCATGGTAAAATACCCAGCCACTGGAGCCGAGGGCCAAGGCGATGGCGATAGCGCCGAGTAGTATGCCGCCACGTCCCCCCGATGAGGTTTTGCTGGCTTTTTCTGACGCCGGCGCATCGGTAGCGTGGGTCTTGGGTGAAGATGGCGTGGTGGCCTTGCTTTGCTTGGTGTCGGTATTTTTGTTGTCAGTCATCCGAAAGTCCCGTTTTACTTAACCTGAGCAGCGTGTTAACCAGTGCATCATTGGCCACGCTGTCAACGGTCGTAATCGTGTCAAAACCCAGCGCAGTGGCTTGATCTTGAATCCTTTTACTGGGCACCAGTATACGGCATTGGCGCAGCCAGTGCTGTCCGCTCAGTGTGATAAGTTGATCAAAGTAGGCTAATTGTTGGCCACTGGTGATAACCACTGTGTCGATAGCGTCATGCGGCCAGCTTACTACTTGCGATACTAAAGGCTCAATCGCCCATTGTCGCCGATAGGTCTCGCAATAGTGAACTTGCGCGCCTTGTGCTTGTAACGTTTGCCCCATCATGTCGCGTCCACTCTCCCCGCGCAGAATCACCACTTGCGTCCCTGTCACGGCACTAAAAGGGGCAAGTGCAAGCATGCCTTCGCTGTCTTCACGGGTGGGGGTTAAGATCGGCTGCCCCGAGACGGCCTGCCATTCGTTGGCGGTGCGTTGCCCAACGGCGACGTAGTGACAGTCACTGGGCCATCTTCCACTTTGGTGTTGCAAGGCTTGATGGGCAAATGCCACGGCGCGTGGGCTCACGGCGACCAAGACGCTATCGGTAGGCAGTGAGGCGAACAGATTGGCCAGAGAGGGTAAGTCTTGCCCCGGCGCAAAACTTAACAGTGGACAGGGGATCGCGGACAGCCCTTGCTGTGCAAGCTGATCGACTAACTGACTGCAGTCTGGCTCGGGGCGAACAACAACAATGGTCATGCGTCGTCTTGGTAAAGTTTATCCAGTATTTGCCGCGCGCCTTGGGCGAGAAGTTGCTCGGCTAAATCGGTGCCGAGCTGTTCGCCTTTTTCAAGCGGGCCTGTGACTTCGGCGCGCAAAATGGTCGAACCGTCTGGCTCTCCGACTAGCGCACGTAGCCAAATTTTATCGCCTTGAATTTCTGAATAGCTGCCGATGGGCACCTGACAGCCGCCTTCGAGACGGTTATTCATTGCGCGTTCACACAATACGCGTTGAGTGGTGCTGGCATCAGACAGCGGCGCGAGTAAGGTGCGAATGCGTTCATCATCCAATCGGCACTCAATTCCCACGGCACCTTGGCCGACGGCGGGTAAGATCACTTCAGGGGGAATTTCGCTGCGAATGCGTTCATTCAAGCCTAATCGTTTTAAGCCGGCGGCCGCGAGGACGATCGCGTCGTACTGGCCGTCATCGAGTTTACCGAGGCGTGTCCCCACGTTACCTCGTAGAGTATTAATCACCAGGTCAGGTCGACGCTCGCGTAATTGACATTCACGGCGCAGGCTAGAAGTACCCACCACGGCGCCTTCAGGTAAGTCGTCAATACTGTCGTAATGATTGGAGACAAACGCATCACGGGGATCGCCGCGTTCGCAGATGGTGACCAGCCCTAACCCTTCAGGGAACTCAACCGGGACATCCTTCATTGAGTGCACGGCGATGTCGGCGCGACCGTCGAGCATGGCTTGTTCAAGCTCTTTAATAAACAAGCCTTTACCACCGATTTTTGCCAGAGGCGTGTCCAGAATCACGTCACCTTTCGTCACCATTGG
The DNA here is from genome assembly GCF_001995685.1 of Salinivibrio sp. IB282. Classification (NCBI taxonomy): domain Bacteria; kingdom Pseudomonadati; phylum Pseudomonadota; class Gammaproteobacteria; order Vibrionales; family Vibrionaceae; genus Salinivibrio; species Salinivibrio sp. IB282. The sequence continues at coordinate 10,502 of NZ_MUET01000036.1, forward strand.
CACCAGTTCAACCGTTAGCCCCGGGTGAGAGCGCTCTAATGCGTCTTTAACAAATTCAGCTTGCCAGAGAGCCAAAGGGCTTTTGCGCGTGGCAATGCGTACAGGCGTTGAGTACATGGTTTGTTTTCCTTCTTGGTTCATAACGTCCATCGTAACATTGGCGCTGGGCGACTCGTAATCTCTGCCATGCGGTTTGACGATTTATGACGGCGTTATGGTCATATAGATGAAAAAATGTGATCGGTAGCGTGTTATTTGCGCAAATAATGAGATCCTAACGCGGCAATATGGCTGAGTTACGACTAAGGTAGTAGAGCAAAAAAGTTGATATTGGTCTCAAAAAGCACCTATAGTGCGACCTTGATACCACCACACAGGCATCGGGGTTATTGGCTTTACCCGAGTTGTCGAGAGTGTTACATTGATCACGTTTTGTTATCTGCAATTGGGCGGATACGGTGAAGACAGTAACGTCGACCTGTTGACCGGGATGTCAACGAATCTGGATGATTGCCTTGCAAACATACGTAGAACAGCAAACTGAGCGCATAGAAGCGTTTAACCGCGTGAGAATGGATCGCGCGCGGTCCGCGATGAGCCGTCAGGCTCAAGCTATCTTTGATGTGCTGCCAGTGCTTTTACATCTAAATCACCCCGCATTACCCGGGTTTTGTGGCGACAGCGTGCCTTTCGGTATTGCTGACTACGCGCTCGATGAGACACAGCGTGAGTTTGTCTCTGACTGCCTGATCCACTCAGATACCCGTTTCTCCTCTTTAACTGCCTGTTTAGAAGGCCGTAAGCGCCATCCGATTAAAGGCATGTATACCATGGGCAGTACCGGGTCCATGGGGCAAAGTCTCACCAGTGATCTCGATATCTGGGTGTGCATCGATGCCTCGGTGACCGCAGCTCAGCGCGATAAACTCGATGCCAAGTGTATGGCGATCTCTGAATGGGCGTTAAGCCAAGGGATCGAAGCCAACTTTTTTGTGGTTTGTGAGGGGCGTTTTCGTCATCACCTCTCCCAGGCAATGACCAGTGACAACTGCGGCACCAGTCAGCACTTCCTGCTGCTTGATGAGTTCTATCGCTCTTCGATGCGACTCGCTGGGCAAAAACTGTTGTGGTACATGGTCCCACCAGAAATGGAAGGCTGCTACGAGGAATACGTCGATACACTGGTGGCTGAACATGGCCTTGACCGTCGTGATTGGGTTGATTTTGGTGGTTTGCCCACCATTCCCGCCGAAGAGTATTTTGGCTCGAGTTTGTGGCAGCTGTATAAAAGCATTGATTCGCCGTATAAGTCGGTGCTCAAAGCCATTTTGCTCGAGGCGTACTCGTGGCAGTACCCCGGCACCCAGCTGTTGAGTGTCGATGGTAAGCGTCGTTTCTATGCCGGTTGGGTTGATGTGTATCAGTCTGACGCCTATTACCTGATGCTGGAAAAAGTCACCCGTTACTTGGAATCGATTGGTGACACGCGCCGGTTAGATTTGGTTCGCCGTTGTTTTTATCTGAAAACCCACGAGAAATTGACGCAATCCCCAGCGACTGGCTCGGTCGCCTGGCGCCGTGAAGTGCTGCGCTTGTTAGCGCGTGAATGGGGTTGGGATGAGCAAGCATTGGCTTACCTCGACAACCGTCGCCATTGGAAAGTCGAAGAAGTCCAATACGCGCACAATGAATTGCTTGATGCCTTGATGCAAAGCTATCGTAACCTGATCCGCTTTGCGCGTCGTAACGACATCACCTCCGCGATCAGTCCGCAAGACATCAGCATTCTTGCTCGCAAACTCTACGCCGCATTTGAAGAGTTGCCGGGTAAAGTGACCTTGCTCAACCCGCAAATTTCACCAGATTTACACGAAGCGGATCTCACTTTTATTCAAGTGCCGGAGGGGCGGACGAATGCACCGGGATGGTATTTGTATAAGCACTCGCTTGATCCGGTCGATATCATCGGTCGCGCGCCACTTGAGCACAACAGCTACCTCTCAAAGCTGGTCGCTTGGGCATTTTTTAATGGGCTGCTAACCGAGTCTACCCGACTGGATACTGTGGTGCGGGATGCCGATGTTAACCTTGATACTCTCTATCAGGATGCGCTTTGATTTCAAAAATAGCGACATATTCAGTTATGGCCCGGAACAAACCTGCTTGGTGGGCAGTGTTGACCTCGTTTACCGCAACTCATGGAACGAGGTGCGCACGCTCAATTACCGGGGCGACGATGCCATTTTGGAAGCATTGAAAWCCATGTTGGGGAAAATGCACCAGGATGCGGTGCCGCCAGAGTCGGTCGATGTGTTCTGTTATTCAAGCAAAATGCGCGGCTTAATCCGTAATTTGGTTTACCAACTGGTGGCGGAGTGCATTGAGCTGCGTCTTAAACCGGTTGAGAAAGAAAAACGTCGCCGCTTTAAGGCGCTACGGATTGGCAAGCAAACCCATGGTTTATTCTTTGAGCGTCGTGGCGTATCCGTCCAGCGGTTGGAAAACTCGGTCGACTTTTATCGCTGTATTTCCACCAACAAGGTCAACGGTACGCCAGTGATGGTGGTGGATAATCCGCAGGATGTGCATCCGCCAGAAGTCGTGGATGCCTATGCCAGCGAGGGCTTGGTGCAGTTTTTCTTTGAAGATTGTACCAATGGTTACAACCTCTATATTCTCGACGAGAACAATCGGGTGGAAGTTTATCGCCAGTGCAGCGGGGATAAAACCGAAATGGTGCAGGGCGTCAACCGTTTTTATACCTCGTCCCACGACCGTTACAGCTACAGCGCCAATTTCATTAACTTTAATTTGCCGCAGTTTTATCAGATTGTCACAGATGACAGGGGCGACACCCAAGCGTTACCCTTTAAATGTGATAGTCAGTGGCAGCCACCACGTCCGCCTTCTCAAGGCGGGTTTACCGGGCAAGTCGCCTCATTTAAGTAAACATGAGATCCCGATACGCGGGATCTCATGGGTGCTTTCCCCGCGCCCTCTTACCAAGAGACAGGCTCACCCGCGTGCTTGCTACACTCTTGCTGAACCAACTCCATCAGAATCAAGCCGGTTTTGCTGCAGGTCCACTCGCCGTCTTTAAGAGCAAAGTGGAACCCACCGCTTTTTGACGCCACCCAAATTTCTTGCATAGGCTCTTGGCGGTTAATGATGATCTGGCTGCCATCATCAAATTCCAGCGTCATCACGTTGCCAACGCTCTCATAATCGATGTCGGCTCCTGAGTCATCGATACCTTCTTCAATGGCCTGCATTTGTAAATCGACCAACTGATGATATTCCGTTGTGTTCATCCCGTTACATCCTATTGCTTTTCATGGTTGTGATGCGATTATAGAGGGCATTGACTCGATAATCACTGGCATTCACTATGCGAAAACTCGTCATTTTACTGATGTTCACTGTCATCATGACACTGACCGGCTGTGGCCAACAAGGGCCCCTGTATTATCCGGACGAACAACCGACACAAAATCAATAACCAACGACGACAGGGAAGAGCACCTTGGACTATTTCAATTATCAGGAAGACGGCCAGCTGTGGGCGGAATCACTGCCCTTAACCCAACTGGCCCACGATCACGGCACGCCTTTATACGTCTACTCGCGTGCTACCTTTGAGCGCCACTGGCACGCGTTTGATCGCGCCGTGGGCGACCACCCGCATTTGGTGTGTTATGCCGTTAAAGCGAATTCTAATATTGGCGTATTAAATGTGTTGGCACGTTTGGGCTCAGGGTTTGATATTGTCTCTCAAGGTGAATTGGAGCGGGTGCTTGCCGCCGGTGGTGATCCCACGAAAGTAGTGTTTTCTGGCGTGGGCAAAACGGCCGCAGAGATGCGCCGCGCGCTGGACGTGGGCATCAAGTGCTTTAACGTGGAATCACACTCTGAACTCGACCGCTTAAACCAAGTGGCGGGCGAATTGGGTGTGCAAGCGCCGATATCGTTGCGTATTAACCCCGATGTGGATGCCAATACTCACCCTTATATTTCTACCGGGTTGAAAGACAACAAGTTTGGCATTGCCTTTGATCAAGCGCTGACGAGCTTCCGTTATGCGGCCAGCTTGCCACACCTTAAGGTCGAAGGTATTGATTGCCATATCGGCTCGCAGTTAACCGAGCTAGCGCCTTTTATTGAATCTACCGACCGCTTGTTGGCGCTGATTGATACCTTGGGCGATGAAGGCATTTCTATTCGCCATCTCGATGTGGGTGGCGGCTTAGGCGTGACCTACAGCGACGAGAAACCGCCGCAGCCATCGGAATATGCCAAAGCGCTGTTGGCGCGTTTGGACAATCATCGTCATCTTGAGCTGATTTTTGAGCCGGGCCGTGCGATTGCTGCCAATGCCGGCGTCTTGCTCACCAAGGTGGAATTTCTTAAACACAGTGAGCACAAAAACTTTGCCATTATCGATGCGGGGATGAATGATTTAATTCGCCCGTCCTTGTATCAAGCTTATCAAGAGATCATTCCTGTAGTACCGCGCGACGGTGAGCCACAAACCTATGACCTGGTTGGCCCAGTGTGTGAAACCGGTGACTACTTAGGCAAAAACCGTTCGTTGGTGCTAGCAGCCGGTGATTTACTGGCAGTGCGCTCAGCCGGCGCGTATGGCTTTGTGATGGCGTCAAACTATAACTCACGCTGCCGTCCTGCCGAGGTGATGGTCGATGGTGACCAGGCGCACCTTGTGCGCGAGCGTGAAAGCTTGGCGTCGTTATGGCAGCTTGAACAGCGCCTACCAGAATAAGGATTGGCATGCAGGTACAGTTTGCAAAGATGCACGGACTGGGCAACGACTTCATGGTGGTTGACTGTGTGACGCAAAACGCGTTTTTTTCGCCGGATCTGATTCGGCGTTTGGCTGATCGCCAGCGTGGCGTCGGGTTTGACCAGCTATTGGTCGTGGAGCCGCCTTACGATCCCGAGACGGATTTCCACTATCGCATTTTTAATCCTGACGCATCGGAAGTCTCGCAATGCGSAAACGGTGCGCGCTGCTTTGCGCGCTTTGTGCGAATGAAAGGCCTGACTAATAAGCATCAGATCAGCGTGAGCACCCAAGCGGGTAAAATGCTGCTGCACATTGAAAACGACAATCAGGTACGCGTGAACATGGGCGAGCCGGTCTTCACACCGGGGAAAATTCCGTTTCGTGCTAACTCACAAGAGAAAACCTACTTAATGCGGGTGGCGGAACAGACCTTATTTGTCGGCGCCGTGAGCATGGGGAACCCGCATGTGGTGACTGTGGTTGAGGATGTCGACCACGCTGATGTGGACACCTTGGGGCCGTTACTTGAAAGTCACGAACGCTTCCCTGAGCGGGTCAATGCCGGCTTTATGCAGATCCTGTCGCGTAATGCGATTAAGCTTAGAGTGTACGAGCGCGGCGCCGGCGAAACCCAGGCCTGTGGCAGTGGCGCGTGTGCCGCCGTTGCCGTCGGGATCATGCAAGGCGTGCTTGATGAGCAAGTGACGGTAAGTTTACCCGGTGGAGATTTACGCATTCGCTGGCGTGGGCCGGGTCACCCTTTATCAATGACAGGCCCAGCGACACATGTATTTGATGGACAATGGCAATTATGAATGATGGGGTAGAAGCCTCGACACTGGAAACCATGCCACTGAGCGACGAGGCGGTGGCGACGTATTTAAAAGACAATCCAGACTTTTTTATTCGCCATCGTGATTTACTGACGCAGCTGACCGTTCCACACGGTGAGCAAGGTGCGGTATCGCTGGTGGAAATCCAACTCAAGCGCCTGCGTGAACGGGTGACGGAGCTGGAAGAAGACATTACTCAGCTAATGAGCTTAGGGGCGAAAAACGATGCCCTGTTTCGTGCTTTTGCTGAGGCGCATCAGGCCCTGTTGCGTGCCGACACACCGCAGGCGGTGCAAAAAGCGTTAACGGCACTTAGCGAACAACTGCAACTGAGCGTTAGCTTACGGGTGTATGCGCCAATCGACGGGCTGCAGACCATCTCACGTCAGGCGGTGGAGCAATTAAAAAGCCATCATTTTGCCGGACGTCCTTGTTATCTTGGGCGCTTGCGCCGTGTGGATGCGGAAGCGGTGATGGCAACGCCACCGGAGCTAGGCTCTTTTGCGCTGGTACCGATTAAAGGGGAAGGCAAAGAGTGGGGACTGTTGAGCTTTGCGAGCGCCGATGGCGGGCACTTTCAGCCAGAAATGGATACGCTCTTTATTGAACAACTGGCCTCGCACTTAGCCATCTTATGTAGCCAATGGGCAAAAAGGGGTGAGCGTCAGTGACCACGGTAACGTCTGACCAAGCTGCTAATGCCCCCCGTTCACTGACGGTCCCTCTTGACCGCTTTTATCAATATCAGCTCAGCGAACGGGGCCTCAGTGCCCATACGCAACGTAATTATCAGCGCCAGTTAGATAAGATTGTCGACTTTCTGACCGCGCGGGGCATCGCTCATTGGCAAGATGTAGATGCCGACTGGGTGCGACAAATTTCCAGCCAAGCTAAACGCGATGGCCTTAAACCGGGCAGTATTGCGTTGCGGCTGTCCGCACTGCGCAGCTTTTTCGACTACCTCGTTCTCACCGAGCAGCTCGCGGCTAATCCGGCCAAAGGGGTCGCCGCGCCCAAGCAAGGGCGCCAGTTGCCAAAAAACCTCGATGTGGATGAAATGAATCAGCTGCTCGAGGTGGATCAAGACGACCCGCTGTCGGTACGGGATCGGGCGATGATGGAGCTGATGTATGGCGCAGGGCTGCGTTTAGCCGAGCTGGTTGATTTAAACGTGCGTGATGTCTCGGTACGTAAAGGGGATTTGCGTGTCACCGGTAAAGGGGAAAAAGAGCGCATCGTGCCTTTTTCCGGCATGGCGAAAACTTGGGTGATGAACTGGCTGAAAGTGCGTAACCAGCTCCTCAAAGGGCCAGAAGAGGCGCTATTTATCTCTAAACTGGGCCAGCGAATTTCTCACCGTAGCGTGCAAAAACGTATGGCGGAGTGGGGACAAAAGCAGGCGGTAAACAGCCATATTAATCCTCACAAACTGCGCCACAGCTTTGCCACGCATATGCTGGAGTCGTCTGGGGATTTGCGGGCGGTGCAAGAGCTGCTCGGCCATGCCGATTTAAGCACCACACAAATTTATACCCACTTGGACTTTCAACACTTGGCGAAAGTGTATGACGCGGCGCATCCTCGTGCCCGCAGTACAGGGGCTCGTAAACCCAGCGCAGGCAAAAAAACCAACTCGGAGTCGTGATATGAAATTTTATCGTCGCTTAAACGCGTTTGATGCGGTGAGTTTTGACTTGGATGATACCTTGTACGATAACTGGCCGGTGATCGCACGCGCGGAGGCGGCGCTAAGCGACTATTTGAGTGAGCACTGCCCCCCGCTCGCCGCGCTTGATAAAGCCACCCTTGCGGGATTTCGCCGCCAAGCCCGTGATGAGAATCCAGCCCAACGCTTTGACGTCACCGCGATGCGGGTTGCCCAGCTGACCTTAGCCGGAGAGCATGTTGGTTTAACCGCGGAGAAGGCGCGCGCACAAGCTCAAGCGGCGACGACCTTCTTTTGCGGATATCGCAGTGACTTTACCCCGCCGGCGCAAAGTTTGGCTTACTTAAAAGCCTGGTCCGAGAAACTGCCATTGGTGGCCATCACTAACGGTAACGTCGACACCGATGCGATTGGCCTGACGCCGTTTTTCCAGCATATTTTCCGTGCCGGTGAACACKGAGAGGCCAAGCCGAGCCCCGAGATGTTTGATAAGGCCGCGCAGGCCTTGGACCTCGCCCCGGCGCGTATTTTACATGTGGGCGATCACTTAAGCTCGGATGTGGCTGGCGCGCGCCAAGCGGGCATGCAAGCCTGTTGGATCCGCCCAGACCGCCAGTCCCCCATGATGCATAAAGGGCRCACCTTGCCGGATGTGGCGATCGACGATCTATCTGAGCTCGATTCCCTTATTCAGCAGTGGCACCGCTAATCGGTGCCGCTTTGTTTGCGGGCTAGCCAGTTGTCGAGGTTAAGCCAACCTGGCCCCCACACACTGACCACCAATAAGATCACGCCCCACATAATGTGGTCATCATAGCCACGCTCCCATAGCAGTGGGTAGGAGGCGACCGCGACAATGTTGAACACAAACAGCGCCAAGGTCATGGGACGCGCGAGCAGGCCCAAAGCAACAAATACCGGCAAAATCAGCTCCGCTGCGGTCCCTAAATACGCGGCCAGCTGCCAGGGCAGCAAAGGCACCTGATACTCAAACTCGAACAGGTATAGGGTGCTGTCCCAATTTTGGTATTTGATTAGCCCGGACTGAAAAAAAATCCATGCCACATAGACGCGGCCTACCAGCAGAAGTAACGGCTGCAGTGGGGTAAGCGCGCGAGTGAAGGTGTGATTGATTGTGGTTAGCCACATGGCTTACTCCTTTGCATTATAGGCAGTCGTTGGGGTGGTAAATGCATTCATGGCCGCGAGTTCAGACACACACGCCAGTTGCGCCTCTGACAGGGCACCTAATGGTGTATGGGGGCAGGTTTTTAGCACGCTGACAWGATGGGTATTGAGCGCGTACCAATGCACCTTGTCGTGGTGAGCAACCAGCAACAAAGCTTGCGGCTTCTCGACCACCAAGCCCTCGAACTGTTCGGTGGCGATCGCTTGCCACAGGTCACTGACCGCGTAGTCACTTTCAAACAAACGAGCTTGATGGTTGAGCGGTAAACAAACCTGCGCTTGTTGCTCAGGGCTTAGCGACGCGAGCGCGCTGCCTTCAAACGGCGGAGACGCTGGGGCGAGAGTGAGCGCCACTTGCGCCCACTCAAAACGGGCAAGCTCGGCGCAACACGGCACGGGCTCGATAATATTGGGTAGGGCGCGCAAGGTCGCATCGAACTGTGCGCCATAGTCTTCCATCACCCCGGTTTGCGGGGGATGCACCATCGCATGATGACGGGCTACCGCGTCAAAACACGCCTCACCCAGTAGCGCACAGGTCTTGGGATACACGCATTTTAAGGTGTCGGTCAGGGTGACCACATAATGGTTGCGATAAATCTGCACTCGCTTGTCAGCGGCAAGGCGACCGTCTTTTATCGGCAGCGGCTGAGGGTCGTCCCGCAATGTGGCCGCAAAGGCCTGTTGCAGGGTGGCTAGCGTCATACTGCCTCCTTGTGTCGAGCCAGTCGGTGGTGGGCTTTGGCCGCTTCTGCTAACAATCGCTCGGGCGTGGGCAAGTCGCTATCCCATTCAATGAGGGTGTGGCGTGGGCCGTGGCGGTCAATCCACTGTTGATAGAGCGTCCACACCGCCTCGCTAACTGGCTGGTTATGGGTATCTATCCAAATCTCTCCTGCGGGGGTGTGTTTGACGGTAAACCCAGCAAGGTGAATTTCTTTCACCGCATGGGCGGGAATCGCGTCAAGGTAGGTGCTGGCGCTAAAATGATGGTTAAACGCGCTGACATGAACATTATTTAAATCGAGCAGTAAATCGCAGCCCGTGCGAGCATGCACTTCGGCGAGAAATTCCCATTCGTGGTAGTCACCCTGAGAAAAGCTTAAATAGCTCGATGGGTTTTCAATCAGCAGAGGACGCTGCAGCGCGTCTTGAACCTGCTGCACATTGGCGCAAAACACCCGCAATGCCTGCTCGGTGTATGGGAGGGGGAGTAAATCGTGAAAGTGCTGCCCATCTATCCGGCTCCAACTTAAATGGTCAGACACAAACAGTGGCTCGACGTGTTTGACCAGTGTACACAGCTTGTCTAAATGGGCCCGATCAAGCGGCTCATCGCTCCCCAGCGACAGCCCCACGCCATGGCAGCTGATGGCATAATCCTCACGTAACCGCATCAAGGTTGAAAAGGCAGGACGGTGAGGGCGGAAATAGTTTTCACTGTGGATTTCTAACCAGCCAAGCTTTGGGCGATAGTGGTCGAAGTAGGTGAGATGGGGTTGTCTGAGTCCCACGCCAGTCAAAATGGTTGCTTCATYCATGGTCGCTCCTTGTGGTCGAGTGACGAAGCCCGGGGCAAGCCCGGGCGCGCCATATCAGGATGACGAGGTACTGCCGCCGACTAAGCGGTCGCATAAGCCTTCAGGCACCATGACAAAAGCGTCTTTTTGGCCATCTTTCGTTGACGTGCCCGCACAGGAGCTGGTGTTGGTGGCGCAGTCGTTTTCTCCTGCTTTAACGACGCCGTAGCATTTTTCTTTTTCTGCCGCATGGGCCGGTGCGCTAGTGAGTGTGGTGGTACCCACCGCCAGCAATCCTGTGACAGCAGCGGCAACAGCTAGGTTAGTGTTTTTCATCATGTATCCTCTTCTTGTTCCGTGTTGGTGTTATCAGCCCTCTGATTCGTGGTGGGCCTATAAATCAAGATAGGAAAACACTGCACAATCTTTCATCATTTAAGTGTTTTTTTGCACGGCGATGGATAAACTGCTGAATTTTATACTTAAAAAAGTTGCGTCGGGATCGGGCGCGCAATTTAGCGCTGAGCTGGTATAATCGCCAACCAGTGTATAAATACCCAGTAAAATGGCAGGTGGCGATGGACGTATCAACTCTTCTTGACGGACTCAACGACAAACAGCGTGAAGCCGTGGCCGCGCCGCTCGGCAACCATTTGGTGCTGGCGGGTGCTGGCAGTGGTAAAACTCGTGTGCTGGTTCATCGTATGGCTTGGCTGATGCGGGTGGAAGAGGCGTCGCCGTTCTCGGTGATGGCGGTGACCTTCACCAACAAAGCAGCAGCGGAAATGCGTGGCCGTATTGAGCAATTGATGCAAGGCACGGCCTCTGGCATGTGGTGTGGTACCTTCCACGGTATTTGTCATCGTATTCTCCGTGCCCACTATTTGGACGCCAACCTGCCACAAGACTTCCAAATTCTTGATTCAGACGACCAGCAGCGCTTGCTACGTCGGTTAATTAAAGCGCAAAACTTGGATGAAAAACACTGGCCCGCCAAGCAAGCGAGTTGGTACATCAATGGCAAAAAAGATGAAGGCTTGCGTCCCAAGCACATTGATACCCGCCATGATCCGGTTGAAAGCACTTGGCTGCGGATTTATCAGGCGTATCAAGAAGCCTGTGATCGCGCCGGTTTGGTGGATTTTGCCGAGATCTTGCTGCGAACCTTAGAGTTATTGCGCGATAAAGCGGTGATCCGCGAACACTACCAAGCACGTTTCCAGCACATTTTGGTGGATGAGTTCCAAGATACCAACAACATCCAATATGCGTGGCTGCGTATGATGGCTGGCCAACAGGCGCATGTGATGATTGTGGGGGACGACGACCAATCTATTTACGGCTGGCGTGGTGCGAAAGTCGAGAATATTCAGCGTTTTCTGGACGATTTCACCACCCCGCAGACTATCCGTTTGGAGCAAAACTACCGCTCGACCAGTACGATTTTGCAAGCGGCCAACACCCTGATTGAAAACAACGCCGACCGGATGGGCAAAAGCCTGTGGACCGAGGGCAAAGAGGGCGAGCCTATTTCGGTGTATGCCGGGTTTAATGAACTGGATGAAGCGCGGTTTGTGGTCGGGAAAATCAAAACCTGGCAAGACGAAGGCGGCGCACTCACTGATAGCGCCATTTTATACCGCAACAACGCCCAATCTCGGGTGCTGGAAGAAGCCTTAATTCAAGCCGGCCTGCCTTATCGTATCTACGGCGGCATGCGCTTTTTCGAACGCCAAGAAATCAAAGATGCGCTGGCGTATTTACGTTTGATGGCGAATCGCAATGACGATGCGGCGTTTGAGCGGGTAGTAAACACGCCCACTCGAGGGATTGGTGATCGTACCCTTGAGACGCTTCGTGGCGCGGCGCGCGATCGCGGCCAAACCTTGTGGCACACTGCCGAGCAAATTTTGGCAGAAAAAGCGTTGGCAGGACGCGCGGCCAATGCGTTGGGCCGGTTTATCGAGCTGGTCAATGCGCTAGAAGATGACACCCGTGACATGGCGCTGTATCAACAGACCGATGCCGTGATCCGTCACTCCGGCTTGCGCGCCATGTACGAGCAAGAAAAAGGCGAAAAAGCGCAAGCACGCGTCGATAACTTGGAAGAGTTGGTGACGGCCACGCGCCAATTTACGCCGCCCGAAGAAGCGGAAGCGGAAGGCATGACACCGCTGTCGGCGTTCTTGGCCCACGCTGCCCTTGAGGCCGGTGAAGGGCAAGCGGATGAGTTTGATGATGCGGTCCAATTGATGACCTTACACAGTGCCAAAGGTCTTGAGTTCCCCTTAGTCTTTATGGTCGGGGTGGAAGAGGGCATGTTCCCCAGTCAGATGTCAGCTGAAGAAGCGGGTCGCTTAGAAGAAGAGCGTCGCCTTTGCTATGTCGGTATGACGCGAGCGATGGAAAAACTCTATCTCACCTACGCAGAAATGCGCCGTGTGTACGGCAAAGACATGTTCCATAAGATCTCGCGCTTTATTCGTGAGCTGCCCGAGGCCTGCTTGGAAGAAGTGCGCATGCGTGCCAATGTCTCACGCCCTGCCGCCAGCGGTGGCCGTTTTTCCAAAACGCAGACTCAGGAGAACTTTAACCAAACCGGATTTAGTTTGGGTCAGCGGGTTCAACACCCTAAGTTTGGTGAAGGCACCATCATCAACTTTGAAGGCAGTGGCGGACAAAGTCGCGTGCAAGTTGCCTTTAATGGGGAAGGGATTAAGTGGTTGGTGACTCAGTATGCCAAACTGGAAGCGCTTTAAGCCCAACGGCTCAACGGAAAAAACGTCATACACGCCCAGCTTCGGCTGGGCGTATTGGTCTTTATCCCATTGCCTGCTTTTTCTGCCGCGGCGTTAGCCGAACACGCCGGCTTGCCAAACGACCGCGCCACCTAACAGCAAAAATAACAGTGCACACAGGCCATCGATAACCGGGGCGACTTTGGTGAGCACTTGCTGTACGCGACTGCCTGATAGCAGCCAGGCGAGTGACGAAAACCAGCCTAATGAGAGTAAGAACACCACCGCCACGGCCATGGCTTTGCCACTGGCAGACATGCTGGCCGGCACCAAGGTACTCATCAACGAAATAAAAAACACCAAGGCTTTCGGGTTGAAAAGGTTGGTCAGCACCCCTTTCCAAAAGGCCTGTTTTTGGCCGCGTACCGCAGGCGCATCATTGGCGGTTTGCACTGGCGCTGTGGTGGCGGCGAGCAAACCTTTAATCGCGCTAAGACCTAAATACATCAGCACACTGCCCCCCGCCACCTGCACCCACATAAACAGTTGTGGGTGCTGATGTACCAACAGGCTGATGCCGGTAATGCTCAGTATTGTGTGCGCCAAAATACTGAGCGATAACCCTAGTGCAATCGCCAAGCCAGTAGCACGGCCATAACGGGTCGCATTTTGGAGCACCAAGGCAAAGTCCGGCCCGGGGCTGAGCAGCGCAATCATATGTACCCCCGCCAGCGTGGCGAGAATAGCGAACTCATTCATCCTGATTTTCCTGCTGACAAAGGTGTGGTCTCTATCTTGGCCTCTTGCTGTCGTTTTGCCCGATAGGCATCAAAGCTAAATATCGCCAAGGCGGCCCAAATAAAGGCAAAGGTGGTGGCTTTATCTGGGGTAAAGGGTTCGTCATACAAGCCGACGGCGAGTAAAAACATTAAGCTAGGGCCGATATATTGGAAAAAGCCCAATACCGTTAAGGGTAAGCGGGTGGCGGCGCCGGTAAAGCATAGTAAAGGCACCGTAGTGATCAAACCGGCAGCGGCCAGTAGCATATTCAGGCTAATGGGATTCTCGAGCAGGTTGGCGCTGGATGTATCGGCAAACTGCCACAGATAAATCAGCGCAATGGGTAAGAGTGTGCAGGTTTCCACAAACAAACCCGGCACCGCAGGAAGATTGATTTTTTTGCGCAGTAAGCCGTAAATCGCAAAACTGGTGGCCAGCACCAGTGCAATCCAAGGCAGTGAACCAAAGGTGATCAGTTGTACTAATACCCCCACCAACGCCAGCGCGGCGGCAAGCCACTGCAGACGGCGGAAACGCTCACCAAGAAAGATCATCCCCAGCGCCACGTTCACCAGTGGATTAATGTAGTAGCCAAGGCTGGCATCCAGCATGCGGTTATTAACAATCGCCCAGATAAAAATCAGCCAATTACAGCMAATAAAGCAAGAGGTGAGCATTAACATCAACAGCTTTTTCGGTTCGCGGATAATCGGCTTGAGCTGATAAAAACGACGGGTGAAAAAAAGCAGCAATGCCAAAAAGACAAACGACCACAATACCCGGTGCGCTAAAATTTCGGGCGCCGGAATATGGTTGACCGTTTTAAAGTACATGGGGGCGATACCCCACATAATGTAGGCCGCCAGGGCCAATAACACGCCTTGGCGGGCGCGTTTCGGATCAGGAATCACAGCGCAGTCTCGTTATAAGTGTCGGTCAGGGATGAACACCAACGTGTGCATGTTGTCTAGATGTAACAAGTTGTAAGAGTGGGCGCAAGCACCTTTCTCTGTGCTCAGGGTTTCATCGCCTACAGGGTGTCGGTAGAATGAGCGCCAGTTTGAATAACGAGCTTGATTATGTCCGCCACCCCCGCCCATGCCGATGCGTCAACGTCTAGCGACGCCCCCATTGCTGATCCTGCCATGAGCCCTGCCCATCAGGTACTCAAAGCGGTGTTTGGTTATCACCAGTTCCGTGAGGGGCAACAAGCGGTGATTGATGCGGCGATTGCGGGGCGTGATGCCTTGGTCATTATGCCGACCGGGGGAGGCAAGTCTCTGTGCTATCAGATCCCCGCGTTGGTGCGCATCGGCTTGACCGTGGTGATTTCACCTTTGATTTCATTGATGAAAGATCAGGTTGACCAGCTTAATGCCAATGGGGTTGCCGCGGCGTGCTTAAACTCAGCGATGACGCCTGAGGCGCAAGCGGAGACTTTGCGCGCCTTAAACCATGGCGAGGTGAAACTGCTGTACGTGTCGCCTGAGCGTGCCCTGGGCCGTGATTTTCTTCATCGCTTAAGTGATTGGCAACTTGGATTAGTGGCGGTGGATGAAGCGCACTGTATTTCCCAGTGGGGCCATGATTTTCGTCGCGAATATGCCTCTTTAGGCCAGCTCAAACAGCACTTTCCTGACGTGCCTGTGATGGCGCTGACAGCCACCGCGGATGCCACCACGCGCGAGGATATTTTATCCCGCCTTGCCCTGAACGATCCACTGGTGCATCTAGGTAGCTTTGACCGTCCTAACATTCGTTACACCTTGCTGGAAAAGCACAAACCTTTAGCCCAATTGGTGCAGTTTCTGAGTGGTCAACGCGGCCAATCCGGGATTGTCTATTGTAATAGCCGTAAGCGGGTTGAGCAGGTCACTCAAAAACTGTGTGACAACAATATGCTCGCCGCCGCTTACCATGCAGGGATGACCACTGAGGCGCGCGGATCAGTCCAAGAGGCGTTCCAACGTGATGATGTCAACATTGTGGTAGCGACCGTGGCATTTGGGATGGGGATCAACAAGCCCAATGTCCGCTTTGTGGTGCACTATGATGTGCCGCRCAATATTGAATCTTACTACCAAGAAACCGGCCGTGCCGGGCGAGATGGACTGCCGGCTGAAGCGGTGTTGTTATATGACCCCTCCGACATGGGATGGCTCCATCGCTGCTTGGAAGAAAAGCCGGATGGGCCACAAAAGCAGGTCGAAAGCCATAAACTGACCGCGATGGGGGCGTTTGCCGAAGCGCAAACCTGTCGCCGTTTAGTGCTCCTGAACTACTTTGGTGAGAACCGCCAAACCCCTTGTGGCAACTGTGATATTTGTCTCGACCCGCCCACCCATTTTGATGGCACCGAACAAGCACAAAAAGCGCTGTCGTGCGTGTACCGTGTTAACCAAAGCTTCGGGGTCGGGTATGTGGTGGAAGTATTGCGCGGAATGCAAAATCAGCGCATTAAAGATCATGGTCACGACAAGCTCTCTACCTATGGCATCGGGCGAGAGTGGAGCCATGAATACTGGGTGAGCATTATTCGCCAATTGATCCACCGCGGTTATCTGGTGCAAAACATTGCCCGCAGCTCGGTGTTGCAGTTGACCGAACAAGCGCGGCCACTATTGCGTAGCGAAATGGCGCTTGAGCTGGCGGTGCCGCGTATTGGCCTCAGCCCGCGCACCAAAGCCAACAAACTGAGCCAGCGCCATTACGACAAAAAGCTATTTGCCAAGTTGCGTAAGTTGCGCAAGGCCATTGCTGACGAAGAAGATATTCCGCCTTACGTGGTATTTAACGATGCCAGTTTGATGGAAATGGCTGAGATGCTGCCGTCATCGCAAGCGGAACTCTTAGCGGTCAGTGGCGTCGGGCAGCGCAAACTGGAAAAATTCGGCGATGCGTTTTTGGACTTAATTGATGATCATCTTAGTGTAAGTGAATTTGGTTATGGCACCGAGTAACTGGCAACTGATGGCGTCCGACGGCGCCTTGGCGTTTTATCAGCCGCAGCTGGATGCGGATAATGCGGAGGCGATCTGTCAGCCATTGTTAGACACCCTCGCGGCCTCTGTGCTGGAGCGGCAACAAGACGCGGACATGATGACCTGGCTGATTGATTTTGAAGGCACGCGCTTGATGCTCAAAGCGGCACATTATACCCAGAGCGTGTGGGTAGAAGCGCTGGATAATGAGGGCGACGAGGTAATTGCCTTTTTGCGCCGTTGGTGGACGCGTCATCCGCCTCTTTAAATTGCACTGGCACCGGCGATTGATTGCTGTATAATTCGCCACCTCGCGCTGCCTGTAGACGGGTAGCTAAGTCTTTTGGGTTCCCTCGCCCCCAATAACAAAAAGGTGCACGATGAGCCACTTTTCTCTTGCTCAGCAGCGTAAAGCGCTGGGTTACCTCGTTCTATTCCATCTAATCATTATTGCCTCCAGTAATTACTTGGTGCAGATCCCCTTTACGGTTTGGGGTTTCCACACCACCTGGGGAGCCTTTACCTTTCCGTTTATTTTTTTGGCCACTGATTTAACCGTCAGGATCTATGGTCCGACTCTGGCGCGCCGCATTATCTTGCTGGTGATGGTGCCCTCGCTGCTGATTTCCTACGTGTTATCCGTCTTGTTTTACCAAGGCAGTTATCAAGGCATGGAGCAGCTGGGTAGCTTTAATCTCACCGTCGCGCGGATTGCGATTGCCAGCTTTATGGCCTATCTGCTGGGTCAGATTTTAGATATTCATGTGTTCAATCGGTTACGCCAGCAGCGTCAATGGTGGGTGGCACCGAGTTGTTCGACCTTGTTTGGTAATGCGTCAGACACACTCGCCTTTTTCGCGATTGCGTTTTATCAAAGCCAAGATGCCTTTATGGCCGCGCACTGGGTCGAAATCGCCTTGGTAGATTATGCCTTTAAGTTGATTATTAGCTTGGGACTGTTTATTCCTCTGTATGGGGTGTWGCTCAACCTGATTATTCGACGAATCACACAGGTGACGCCGTCGGCGACGATGCAGCAAACGTCCTAGTCAGTCGCAGAATAAAGAGTCGCATCGCGGCTCTTTTTTTACGTCAGCCTGCCAATTATCGACTTTATTTTGAGAAGCAGATCAATAAATGAACAGTGAGTGGAAAATAAGCATATTTTTTTCTTGATAAACGATAATGAGAATGGTTATTATTAACTCGCACTCAGGGTCAAGCCCACATGCTTAACCCTGAAGGCACGACATTGCTCACATTGCTTCCAGTGTATTAGCGGGGCGCTTATCAGACAGTGATTAAGTTAGCCCATTTTTGCTAGGCGACACCTTTCGGGGTGTCGCTTTTTTCTTTTCTGGGTACTGGCTTTTCGAACGATGGATGTTGGCGTGATAGCGGTGGATGCAATGASAGTTTGATGACAGCGAGAGAGTCTGAGCACAAGATCAACAAATCAAAAAGCATCGAAATTATTTGTTGAAAATGCTAATGAGAATGGTTATTGTTAACTTGTCTTCAGGGCCAAGCCCACATGCTCAGCGCTGAAGGCACGACATTGCTCACATTGCTTCCAGTGTATTGGGGCCAGCAAACTGTTACTAAAACAGCTTTGTTTTTGCGCTCACCTGTTACAGCGACGCCGCTCTCGGCGTCGCTTTTTTCTTTGTATCTTCCTATTATGTGCTTAGGCCAGCTCAACCAGTTTTTTCACCATCCGATTGATACCACTCGCGGCGTCCGACACAGATGTTGCCAGCATATAGGCCGGTGTGGATAGCAGATGGTGGCGTTGGTCTAACACATAATCCGATACGGGACATTCGATATGCTCACCGCCCATACGGTTAAAGGCGGCGGCGATGTCTGGCTCATTACCAATGGTGCCTTTGACGCCTTTTGGGTAGATCTGCGGGATCATGATCGGGGCGATACACATATAGCCAGCAGGCTTCTCGGAACGGGCAAAGGCCTGACACACTGCAAACATATCTTGGTGTACCTGAACCGGATCGCCATTGTAAGCAAAGTCCGATAAGTTTTTCGCGGCACCAAAACCGCCAGGAACCAGTAGGGCGTCGAAGTCATCGGCGTTCAAATCAGTTAGCGGAAGTATCTCCCCACGCACAATGCGGCTGGCTTCAGTGAGCACATTACGCGTTTCGCTCATCGCTTCGCCAGTACGATGGTTAATAACATGGTGCTGATCGATATCTGGGGCAAAGCACTGCCATTGAGCATCGTTTTGCTCGAGGGCCAGTAGGGATAACACAGTTTCTTGGATCTCGGCACCATCAAACACGCCGCAGCCAGATAAGATCACAGCCACCTTTTTCATCACGCTCTCCTTGTATCGGCATTTAAAATATTGCAATCCGAGTGGGCAATGCTTAAAGCGTCGTCTACGCTTAATTGCGTCTAACAGTGTCGCATTGGCCAAGGGCTTATGCGAAATAGTAGCCAAGATCGCAAGAGAAATTGGTGATTATCTCCGCAGTTTGTGATGACTTTCTCTGCAACCTTTGACGCCAGTAGCGATTTCTTTTTCCACACCACAGGATCCTTTTTCGATCAAGATCTAGATCCTGTGATTTTGCCTAAGTTAATGTTTTTATTTAATAAAAAATCCATTTCTTATGTTTGTTTAGACAAAATCAAAACCCTATAAAATAATTACCAACAAAGTTATCCACAGATTGGCGACCTTGTGGGAAAAACCATGGTTAACAGGGGTCGAGACTCGTGGCATGCTTAACGGCTAACGTGTTTAACTGGCGATCAAGATTCTGATATGGCAACTCTTCCCGACAATCCGTTAATCCTTGTGGATGGCTCCTCGTATCTTTACCGGGCATACCATGCGTCCCCTAATCTCACTAATAGCCAAGGCGAGCCCACGGGCGCGGTGTTTGGGGTGGTCAATATGCTGCGCAGCTTGTTGCGACAGTATCCACATTCACACGTGGCGGTGATTTTTGATGCCAAAGGGAAGACGTTCCGCGATGACATGTATGAACAATACAAAGCCAATCGTCCACCGATGCCAGATGATCTACGCGGGCAAATTGAACCTTTGCACAAGATTATCAAAGCCATGGGTTTGCCTTTACTCGCGGTAGAAGGGGTGGAAGCCGATGATGTGATTGGCACGCTCGCCACGCAAGCCTCACAAGCGGGGATGCCGGTGCTTATCAGTACGGGTGATAAAGATATGGCGCAGCTGGTGGATGAGCATGTCACCTTAATCAACACCATGACCAATGTGGTGATGGATCCTGAGGCGGTGCGTGAGAAGTATGGCTTTGGTCCTGAGCATATGATTGATTACCTTGCTCTGATGGGCGACAAAGTCGATAACATTCCCGGTGTACCTGGGGTCGGTGATAAAACCGCGACCGCGTTGATTGCCAATCTGGGCGGCTTGGATGATATTTACGCCAGCCTTGAGCGTATCGCCGATCTTGGTTTCCGTGGTGCGAAGAGCATGGCGAAGAAACTGACAGAGCATAAAGAGTCGGCTTATTTGTCACACCAGTTAGCAACGATAAAATTGGACGTTGAACTGGACTTCACCCCTGAACAGCTGGTCAAGCAAGAGCCTGATAATGACACCTTGGTAGCCATGTATCGTGACTTGCAATTCCGCCGCTGGCTCAAAGAGCTGGATGAAGGTGATGCGCCAGAAGAGGCGGTGTCTGATGAACCTATCTCGCAAGCGGCCACGATTGACCGCAGTGGCTATCAGACCGTTCTGACACGCGACGCGCTGGATAGTTGGCTTGAAAAAATCCGTGATGCTGAGGTGGTCGCGGTGGATACGGAAACCGATAGCCTCAACTATATGGAAGCCAATCTGGTTGGGATTTCATTTGCCGTCGCGCCGGGTGAAGCGGCGTATGTGCCGGTAGCTCATGATTACCTGGAAGCGCCGGCGCAGTTATCGCTGGATCAGGTGATGGACGTATTACGCCCTTGGTTGGAAGATCCTTCAGCGGCGAAAGTCGGTCAAAATCTGAAATATGATGCCAGTGTGTTTGCGCGTCACGGGATCACCTTAAAAGGGATCGCCTATGACACCATGCTGGAGTCGTACGTCTATAACAGTGTGGCGGGACGTCATGACATGGATAGCCTCGCTGAGCGCTACTTGCAGCATACCTGCATCAGCTTTGAAGAGATTGCCGGGAAAGGCAAGAAACAACTGACTTTTAACCAAATCCCGCTTGAGCAAGCGGCACCTTATGCGGCGGAAGATGCGGACATTACGTTGCGTTTGCACCAATACCTGATTGGGAAAGTCACCAGTGACGAGAAACTAAAAACCATTTTTGAGTGCTACGAGATGCCGCTGGTCAGCGTGCTGTCGCGCATGGAACGTCATGGGGTGCTAATCGACAAAGACAAGCTGGCGACCCAATCAGAGGCGCTACATACTCGTTTGATTGAGCTTGAGCGTGAAGCCTTTGAGATTGCCGGCGAAGAGTTCAACTTAAGCTCGCCCAAGCAACTACAAGCGATTTTGTTTGAGAAAATGGGCCTGCCGGTGGTGAAGAAAACCCCATCAGGTAGCCCTTCAACCAATGAGGAAGTGCTGCAAGAGCTTTCACTCGATTACCCGCTACCTGCGCGGATTTTGGAATACCGTGGACTGGCAAAACTCAAATCGACGTACACGGACAAATTGCCGCGCATGATTAATGCGCAAACGGGCCGCGTGCATACCTCGTATCATCAAGCCGTCACCGCGACGGGACGCTTATCGTCCACCGATCCGAACTTACAAAATATCCCCATTCGTAACGAGCAGGGGCGTCGTATTCGCGAGGCCTTTACGGCAGACGCGGATAACACCATTTTGGCGGTGGATTACTCGCAAATCGAATTGCGGATTATGGCGCATTTATCTGGTGATAAAGCCTTGCTAGAAGCGTTCCGAGAGGGCAAAGATATTCACGCCGCCACCGCAGCCGAAGTGATGGGTATCCGCCTCGATGAAGTCACCAGTGAACAGCGTCGCCGCGCCAAAGCGATCAACTTTGGCCTGATTTATGGCATGAGTGCCTTTGGCTTATCTCGTCAATTAGGGATTGGTCGCCATGAAGCACAAAGTTACATGGATACTTATTTTGAGCGTTATCCAGGCGTGAAGGCCTACATGGAACGCACCCGTGAGCAAGCGGCGGAAAAAGGCTACGTGGAAACCATTTTTGGTCGTCGCCTATATCTGCCTGAAATAAAGTCACGAAACGGCATGCGTCGTAAAGGGGCCGAGCGCGCGGCAATCAATGCGCCGATGCAAGGGACGGCAGCCGATATTATCAAGCGTGCGATGATACTGGTTGATCAATGGATCCAAGCCAACGCCGCGGATGAGGCTCGCCTGGTGATGCAGGTGCACGATGAACTGGTGTTGGAAGTCAAAACGTCATCAATGTCCAAAGTTGAAAGCAAAGTACGGAAATTGATGGCGTCAGCGGCTGACTTGGATGTGCCTTTGATCGCCGAAGCAGGGTTCGGCGATAACTGGGGAGAAGCCCACTAAGTTCAGGGTTTTTATTGACCTTTCTGTCTTTTTACACTGAAAGCCGATATTTTTATCGGCTTTTTTTTATTCATTATCCACCTGATCTGTGGCGTTTTTACGCTAAATAGGTTTATTTTTATGAAAAAAAATTACGTAAGATACTTTTCAACACTGAGTGATTGATATACAGTTAACAGCGTAGGGTACAGAGGTAAGATGTTCTATCTTTCAGACCTTTTGTTTCACGTTATTGGATTTGGCTGATTCAGCAGCCCCAGTCAGGATACTGACTGGGGCTTTTTTTATTGGCTAATCGTCAGCGCGAGGCGTCACCCTGCCACTGCCTTTTTATCGTTTGCTGACTCGCATTATTCCATTCTTTTCAAAAAAATTAGAGCAATTACTTTAATTTTGCCTAAGGGCTTGGTTATAATGCGCACAGCTTCTTGTTCTTTATGTRTCTATAGGGTCTGATTGAGATCGCTTAAGCACAAAGATTCGCCGGCCCTCATATTGAGGGTCGGCTTTTTTTTATCTACGTCAGTGACAGGCAGGCTTTCCCCTTTAAAGCGGGTTAATCGGTTGGTTGGGCGTCGTCGGTAAGAGGAGAGGGATCTTGTTGATACCAGCCGTCTAGCTTGCGGCGTAATTTATCGACGCCCATGCCTTTGAGCGATGAGTACAACTCGACCTCAACATCGCCGCAAAAGGCCAGTGACGCTTCACGGATTTTCATCAGTTGCTGCTTACGTGCCCCTGATTTCAACTTATCGGCTTTGGTCAGTAGTACCAATACTGGCAAGTGAGACTCTACCGCCCAGTAAATCAGTTGCTGATCCAAGTCTTTCATCGGATGACGAATATCCATCAACACCACTAATCCGCCAAGTTGATCACGTTTTTGTAAATATTCTCCCAGTGAACGCTGCCACTTCTCTTTCATTTCCAAAGGGACTTGGGCATAACCATAACCGGGTAGGTCGACAATATGACAACCTTCGTCCACCTTAAAGAGGTTAATTAATTG
>NZ_MUET01000037.1:0-27878 GCF_001995685.1 Salinivibrio sp. IB282
AAATAATACACTCAATATTGCTTTTAAAATAGAGCCTGGTATTGTCTGTGTAAAACCTAATGAACAAGTTAAGGCAAGGCTATGCAGCAAGATTCGGTGACCAATGTCCATATCCGCGACGAGCAAGTTCTGCTCACGCCAGAAGCACTTCGCGCGCAATTTCCGATTGAAAAAAGCACCCGTGCGGCGATCAGCCAAGCACGCCAAACCGTGGCGGATATTATTCACAAACGCGATCATCGTTTACTCGTGGTGTGTGGCCCCTGCTCGATTCATGATGTGGAAGCAGCAAAAGATTACGCGCGTCGTCTGAAAGCCTTGTCGGATGAGCTGAGCGATCATTTGTTTATCGTAATGCGGGTGTACTTTGAAAAACCCCGCACCACCACTGGCTGGAAAGGCTTGATCAACGATCCTCATCTGGATGGCAGCTTTGATGTGGAGTCAGGCTTAAAACAAGCGCGTGGCCTGCTTGCCGATTTAGCGCAAATGGGGATCCCGCTGGCCACTGAAGCGTTGGATCCTATCAGCCCACAATACATTGGCGATCTGTTTAGCTGGGCGGCGATTGGTGCGCGTACCACCGAGTCGCAAACCCATCGTGAAATGGCCAGTGGCCTATCGATGCCGATTGGCTTTAAAAATGGCACGGATGGCAATCTGGCCACCGCTACCAATGCGATGAAAGCCGCTGCGTCCGGGCACCGGTTTATGGGGATCAACCAAGCCGGACAAGTGGCGTTATTGAATACCCAAGGTAACCCGAACGGCCATGTGATCCTGCGCGGCGGTAAGCAAACTAACTACGACTCAGTCTCCGTCGCCGAATGTGAGCAGCAAATGGAAGCCGCGGGACTGAACCCGTCCCTGATGGTGGACTGCAGCCACGCTAACTCACGCAAAGATTACCGTCGTCAGCCGCTGGTGGCGGAAGATGTGATCCATCAAATCAAACAAGGTAACCGCTCTGTGATTGGCTTGATGATTGAAAGTCACCTCAACGCTGGCAACCAATCAGCGGATCTGCCGAAAGATGAAATGGCATACGGGGTATCGATCACTGATGCTTGCATTGATTGGGCGTCTACCGAACAATTGCTGCGTCATGCTCACCAAGAGCTGGCAACCTCTCTTCAACAACGTATTCAACAGGGCTAAATCATGGTGGCAGAACTGAGCCGACTGCGCGATCAAATAGACGATGTCGATAAACAAATGGTGAGCCTGCTCGCGCGCCGTTTAGAGCTGGTAGCAGAAGTGGGAGAGGTAAAAAGCCAGCACGGCTTGCCCATTTATGCACCGGACCGTGAAGCGGCGATGCTCGCTTCGCGTCGTCAAGAAGCACAGTCGCAAGGCGTGCCACCGGATTTAATTGAAGATGTGCTGCGTCGCACCATGCGCGAGTCGTACAGCAGTGAAAACGACTCTGGCTTTAAGTGTCTAAACCCGGATTTACGCCGGATAGTAGTCATCGGCGGTAAAGGCCAGCTGGGTGGCTTATTTGCTCGCTTGTTCCGTTTGTCGGGTTATCAGGTTGCGGTGCTGGATAAAGAGGATTGGGAGCATGCCGACGCCCTGCTGGCTGACGCGGGTATGGTGGTGGTGTCGGTGCCGATTGACGTCACGGAAGCAGTCATTAGTAAACTGACCCAGCTGCCAGACGATTGCTTATTAGTGGATCTCACTTCCGTCAAATCAGGTCCGCTACAAGCGATGTTAGCCGCGCATTCAGGGCCTGTGGTCGGGCTGCACCCGATGTTTGGCCCAGATGTGGCCAGCCTTGCCAAGCAGGTGATTGTTTATTGCGATGGCCGACATCCTGAGTCATACCAATGGCTGCTCGAGCAATTTCGTATCTGGGGCGCCGGGTTAAACCGGATCAGTGCCATTGAGCATGATGAAGGCATGACGTTGATCCAAGCGCTGCGCCACTTTACGTCGTTTGTTTACGGGGTCCATCTGGCAGAAGAAAACCCCAACCTCGACCAGCTTACTGCGCTAAGCTCACCGATTTATCGCTTAGAGCTTGCCATGGTGGGGCGCTTGTTCGCCCAAGATGCGGGTCTGTATGCGGATATTATTATGTCCTCACCGCAAAACCTGGCGATGATCAAGCGCTTTTACCAGCGATTTGGCGAAGCGATTGATTTGCTTGAACAACACGACAAAGCCACCTTTGTCGATGCCTTCGCGCAAGTGGAAAACTGGTTTGGTGACTATGCCCCACGCTTTTTACAAGAAAGCCAAGGCTTGTTGCGACAAGCCAACGACGCCACCCATCGAACCGCGACCTAGCTAAGGCTAACCGTTGTAAGGGGATAGATGGAGAGCCGCACAGATAAAACGAGATAGCGTGTATACCAAGATGATGGGCTAAGAACTGGGTCGCATGGATGGTATAATAGGCTGTTTTTCATCAGGTTTGCATACTGAAAAGCGCGCTTTTGTTGTAGAGTAAGCGGATTAAAAGTGTTATTTCGTTGCTCTAGTCGATATGTGCGGTTGTTGCGCGTTTGAGTCTAGAGCTGCAGTCGAAAGCGCGTTAGAACTATCGTTGCAGAGCCTATGATTTAGGGATATAGTTATTAAGCGGTTGGAAACAATCTATGGTGTGCTGCCTCATTGCAGTGCACTGAGCGCGGAGCTCTTTCCGCCGCCTTCCCTCATATTCTCCTTCATAGACACTCTCTATTAACTTAGGGACTCGTCAATGTTTTTGTTGTACGCAGATGAATCCGGCACGCCAGGTGGCGCAGACCAAGAGCATTTTGTTCTTGCAGGCTTTAGTGTGTTTGAACGCTCAGCACATTGGCTTTCTCTTGAGTTAGACAAAATTGCGGCAACCTTTAATCCACAAGATCCACATTCTGTTGAACTGCATGGCGCGCCAATGCTTGCGGGCCGAGGTTTTTGGCGGAAGTTTGATAAAGAGTTACGTCTAGAAGCGATCAAACAGGCACTTAACTTAATTGATGGGCGTAAGTTTAGAATATTTGCCTCGGTTGTAAGAAAAAGTGCCATCTCTCCAAATGATCCGGTGCGTTATACCTTTCAACAAATTGTAACCCGCTTCGACCACTTCCTAGCCAGACAACATGTTCACTTCAATAATACTCAAAGAGGTTTGATTCTTTTTGACAAGAGCAGCAAAGAAGCACCGATTCAGGCGCTGGCTAAAGCGTTTAAACTCGATGGTCATGACTGGGGGCGGCTGAGGAATATGGCAGAAGTCCCTGCCTTTATCGATTCTGAAGCAACAAGATTGATTCAACTCGCGGATCTGATTGCTTACGCGTTGTTTCGTTATTACGAAAAAAAGGACGGTCAGTTTTTTGACCTTATTGAACGAAAATTTGACTATTTTGGGGGCGTTCAGCACGGACTTCACACGGTGGTTTAAGCGATATGATAATGATTAAAGCGGCAAAAGCCCACATCGTGGGCTTTTGACGTTAATGGCTACTCGTGATTGTCCGGCAGGGATACCTCGGTGGGGGAAATGGTCTCTGACGGGTAGCAGCCGAGCACTTTTAGATAACGGGTCAGGGTAGTGAGCTCGTCTAATGCGCTTTGCATTACGTCACTAGCCATATTGGCTTCAACATCGACGTAAAACATCTCTTCCCAGGGGTTGCCGAGCACGGGGCGGGATTCGAGCTTGGTCATATTGATGCCACGCTCGCGCAGTACCATTAAACACTCCACCAAGGACCCGGCTTGTTGTGAGGTCGACATAATAAACGTGGTTTTGGCAGGGGTCAGTGACGACACTTTAACCGGCTTGCGGGCCACCACAATAAAGCGGGTGTGATTTTGCTGTTGGTTGGCTATCTCGCTCTTAATCGCGGTTAAACCGTAAAACTCACCACTGGCCGCATGGCCAATCGCGGCCACATTGGGTTGGTTTAAATCCGCCACTTGTTGCATGGCCTCAGCGGTGCTGGAGCAGTAGATTTTCTTCACGTTACCCAAGGTATCTATGTATTCGCTGCATTGCTGGTGCGGCTGCGGGTGGGCATACAAGGTATCAATTTGGCTTGGGTCTTGGTCGCCGACAGTCAGTAGGCAGTGGTCGATAGGCAGCGTAAGCTCACCGACAATCGATAAACGCGTGTGCTGCAGCTGATCGTACACTTCATTGATTGAGCCAGAGCTGGTGTTTTCTACCGGTAAGATACCGTAATCGGCATGGCCAGTTTCTACCGTTTCTACCACCTTTTTAAAGCTGTCACAGGCCATCTCCACCAGTTCGGTTTGCTTGCGGCTAAAGTACTGGCGCGCGGCGAGATAGGAGTATGAGCCTTGGTTACCTAAGAAAGAAACCCGTGCCACTGGACGTTGATTGTCTGGGTTGGCCAGGTTTTGCAGGTAGCGCTGCTGAATCAGCACCGAGTCTTCGATAATGGTGTGAAACAGACTCAGTACATAGTGGGCATCTAACTGGTGATCTTGCGCTTTGGTCACCAGTTTTTCTAATAAGGCTTGTTCACGGGCTTGATCGCGAATCGGTTTTTGCACGGCGACTTTGTTTTTGGCGACATCTAGGCTTAAGCGACGGCGCTCGGCCAATAGCGTCAGCAGCTCTTGATCAAGCTGGCTTATTCGCGTGCGTATCTCATCCAGTGGGCGTGGTGTGTCTGGCATACATTATCCTTGTTCTAATACAAAAAAACCTCCCGGTTGGGAGGTTAGTGCGCCAGGCTGATTAGGCTTAGCACGCTTCCTCCCGCGTTGGCGAGATAAAAAAGAAGCGAAAAAAACGAACGAGAATCAGCATTGGGCGTTGTGTTGTTATGTTTGCGTATGGATTAACCATATGGGGCGCAGGCAGGCGTGTCAAGGATCAAAAAGCCCCGCGAGGGCGGGGCTAACATGTTTAGCGAGTTAGGTGTTGCGCTGAGGGTTAGATTTCCTCATCGGCTGGATTTTCTTCCATCGCAACCGTCGCGGCTGACTTATCGTTACGGCGCGCTTCGCCTTTGTGTTGGACCTTATTCAGTTGCTTCTCGAGTTTTTGGCCCACCTCGTTAATCGCTTTGTACATGTCGTCGCTTTCGGCAGAGGCAACCAGTGTTGAACCTGGTAGCCCAGCTTTGGCTTCTACTTTGAACTGGTGGTTTGGCTCCTTACTGATCACAGCATGAGGATTGATGAGTGCCACCTGCCACTTGGCCAGCTTTTCAAAGCGGCTTTCGATGCGCTCACGGATGGCGGGAGTGATTTCGATGTTTTTGCCTGCAATTTCCACTCTCATACTCTTTCCTCTTTGTTCCCCTGTATTAGGTTCATCTTCAGATTACCGCTTTCCATTATTGATAACGTGAMTTAGCTCATGTTTAAAGGGGGGAAAGATATCGATAGGAGGATCTGTGAGCACCTGCGAATCCTGACATCGAAAAGGCCGGAAAAGCCTTGAACTCAATGCCAAAAATGCTACGTTGGGAGAGGTCACGAACGCTGATTTACCCGCCAGTCAGGGCCGCCTCGCGCCTGTTTATTTTCCTAGTTTTCGCTTGTGGTTAAAATGTGCCACAAACCTGCTTGTGCTTTTTGGCGCTTGCGGTGCTGCGATAGAGTTTAAAGCAACGTGGGCATAAAAAAGGCGACCAAGTGGGCCGCCTTTGACAAGAACTCAAAGAGCGCTTGATTAGTTATTAGCGTGTAGATCGTGGTTGAGCTCAACCGCACTTTTGTTGGTTAAACACTCAACCGCACCTGTTTTAGAGTTACGACGGAACAGCAGATCGGCTTTGCCCGCCAAATCACGCGCTTTGATGCTTTCTACGGCGTTGCCGTCGGCGTCGAGCATAGTCACTTTGGTGCCAGCGGTGACATACAGCCCTGACTCGATGGTGCAACGATCGCCGAGTGGGAAGCCAAGACCCGCGTTGGCACCTAATAGTGAATTCTCGCCAATCGAAACGACAATCTGGCCGCCGCCACTTAACGTACCCATAATCGATGCACCGCCGCCGATGTCGCTACCTTGACCGACCATCACACCTGCAGAGATTCGACCTTCAATCATGCTCTTGCCTTCGGTGCCGGCATTAAAGTTAATAAAGCCTTCGTGCATTACTGTGGTGCCTTCACCGACATGGGCGCCCAAGCGAACACGGGCGGTATCGGCAATACGCACACCGGCAGGTACCACGTAATCGGTCATTTTCGGGAATTTATCCACGCACTCAACGGTCAGTGTTTCGCCTTTCAGACGTGCTTCCATTTGGCGCTCAGATAGCTCAGGCAAGTCAATCGGGCCTTGATTGGTCCAAGCAATGTTGTGTAGTAGGCCAAAGAGCCCTTCTAGCACCACACCATGTGGTTTCACTAAGCGGTGCGAGATCAGTTGTAGCTTCAAAAAGCCTTCTGCAACCGATGCTGGCTTGCTGTCATTTTCGAGGATCACCAGCACCAGCGGCTGTGTGGTTTGTTGAGCCTTGCTGGCAAAGTTAGCTGCCTCTTGCGCGCCAGCGGCGGCGAAGGCTTCACTGATTGCAGCGCAGGTTTCTGGTGCAATCGCTAGTACCTGATTACCGGCGCTGTAATCGGTTAGCGCACTTAAGGCACTTACCAGATCATCGCTCGGGTTAAGCAGGGGCGCCGGGAAATAGGCTTCAATGATTTTACCGTCCTGGTTTTGAGTGGCGGTACCAAGTGCCAGAGCAAAGCTTGCCATTGGGGGAGATCTCCTTGTGTCGTTGGGCTTAAAACATCAAACACTTAATCTTAAAGACAAGCGGCGGTGGTTGGAAGCGCTTAACGGCGGGTGAAAGAAAAAATGCTTACAGGTCAGCGCACCGATTCATATTGATGCATAGACATCAGGAGACAGGCATAAAAAAGCAAGCCAAATTGGCTTGCTCTTTCGCGGATGTTAAAAGGGTCAGCAATCACAACATTAGGCCGCGTCGGCGTCTTTGTCGTCACTATTGGTGTCCGCTTTGGTCTCGCTTTTAGCCGGCTTTTTCTTAGCCGCCTTGCGTTTGGCACCCAGTGCTTCGAGGACGGAGTCTTTGTGTTGAGCAAGGTATAGCGACAAGGCTTCACGCTTTTCTTCGTCGTCTACCAGTTCGCTCTCTCCAATCAGATCGAACATCGCATCCGCCATATCTAACATTTTGTCGTAGGCGTCGGCTTCGGCTTTGGAGGTAAATGTCATCTTTTCTTCTCCCTCGCGTTCGACCACGTACTTGACGATAACGGCCATAATTACCCTCTCTTCGTTGATTCACTGTCTTTTTATACAGTAGGATAAGGGCCATTGTCCACTGACCCTGCCATGATTGTGACATGAGAGAAAAATTTAGCACCATTTATCAACGTGCCGCTGAGCGTAAAGGCGGTCAACGTGCGTTAGAGCATATGCTGGTGGCACCGCTTGAACATGATGCCTTGTGTGAGATACCGGATGATCGCTGGTTAGCGGCGTTTAGTCAGAAGGTGTTTCAATCGGGCATTAGTTGGCAGGTGGTCCGTAAAAAGTGGCCCGGATTTGAAGAGGTGTTCTGGGGCTTTGATATTGAGAAAATGCTGCTGATGCCGCCGGAAATGTGGGAAGAAAAAGCCACCAACCCAGCGATTATTCGTCACCTTACCAAGGTGATGACCATTCCGCACAACGCGGAAATGATCCACCGCGTGCAGCAATCGCACGGCAGTTTTAGCCAGTTTGTCGCCGATTGGCCCAGCGAAGATATTGTCGGGTTATGGCAGTATTTAAAAAAACACGGTAAGCGTTTAGGCGGGAATACCGGTGCTTATACCTTGCGCCGAATGGGCAAGGACACCTTCTTGTTCACCCGCGATATCGAGCACTACCTGCGCGCGACCAAAATCGTTGATAGCGGCCGAGAGACCAAGCGGGCGATGCAAGCGGCGCAACAGGCATTTAATCAGTGGCAGCAAGAGTCGGGCCGTTCATTGAACCATATCAGCCAGCTGATCGCCTTCAGTGTGGGCGATAACCGGGTTTAGTCGCTCAGCGATTTACTGTGCTATCACACGCTTAGCAAGTCGTGTGCGAGGTCGCGGTGTGTCGGTGGCGATTTGCGCTTAGTACGGCAATCGGCCACAATCGATGCCAGTTGTCTTTCCCATGTGAGCGCCTTGTGTTTACTGTTTATCACTCTAATCAGCTCGATCTGTTGAAATCGCTGTTGGTCTCTCTGATCCAACAGCGACCGCTGTCTGACCCTTTTCAAAAAGAACTTATTCTGGTGCAAAGCCCCGGCATGGCGCAGTGGTTAAAAATGGCACTCGCCCACGAGCAGCAGATTGTCGCTAACGTCGAATTCCCACTTCCCGCCACCTTTATCTGGCAGTTGTTTGTGCGGGTGTTGGATGGCGTGCCTGAGCGCAGTGATTTCAACAAAGAGGCGATGACATGGAAGCTAATGGATATTCTGCCCAGCTGCCTGGATGCGCCTGAGTTCGCTGATTTAGCCGCGTATTTGGAAGATAGTCAGGATCAGCAGCGTGCTTATCAGCTGGCCGAAAAAGTGGCCGATATTTTCGACCAGTATTTGGTCTATCGCCCCGAGTGGGTGCTGGCATGGGAGCAAGAGCAACCGGTGCCCGAGCTTGACGATGTGCAGCCTTGGCAGCAAAAACTGTGGCGTCGCTTATACGATCACACCTTGGCGCTGGGACAATCGCCTTACCATCGCGCTAACTTGTATCAAGAGTTTATCGACACCTTAACCAGCCATCAGCACAAACCTGAGGGGCTGGCTGATATTGAGCGGGTCTTTGTGTTTGGTATCTCGGCGCTTCCGCCACGCTATCTGGATGCGTTGCAAGCCCTAGGTGAGCATGTGGAGGTGCATTTTATGTTCACCAATCCATGCCGTTATTATTGGGGCGATATTCGCGACAAGCGCTATCTGGCTAAACGTGCCGCATTGGCGCGGGATAAAATCAGCCGAATTGAAGACATCCCCGCCGACAGCCAATTGGCACTGGGGCTTGATGAGCCCGAGTACGGTGAAGTAGGGAACAGCTTGCTGGCGTCGATGGGAAAACTGGGGCGCGATAACTTACTGCTGCTCTCGGAAATGGCTTGTAATGAGATTGATAGCGGCTTTGTCGAGGTCAACCGCGATAATCTGCTGCATCATCTCCAAGCCGATATTTTGGATTTGAATGAGCCGGGTGATCCCAAGCAAACCGAGACCAGTGCGGCGAAAACAGAAATCGAGCCAGACGATGCTTCCATCGCTATCCATGCCTGTCACAGCCCGATGCGCGAAGTCGAAGTGCTGCACGATCAGTTACTCGCGATGTTTGAGGCTAACCCATCACTGAGCCCCCGCGATGTGATTGTGATGGTGGCGGATATCAATGCCTACAGCCCCGCCATTCAAGCGGTGTTTGGTAATGCGCCTCGCGAGCGTTTTATTCCGTTTTCCATATCAGATCGCAGCGCCGATCAAGAAAGCCCGGTGTTAGCCGCCTTTTTGCGTCTGCTCACCCTGCCCGATAGTCGGTGTAGTGCGGCGGAGCTGTTGGAAATTCTTGAGGTGCCGGCGGTCTCGCGCCGTTTTGCCATCGACAGCCAACAATTTGATCAGATTAAGCAGTGGGTGGAAGAAACCGGTATTCGATGGGGGCTTGATACCCACACCGCYAGCCAATTTGCCTTGCCCGAACAGTATCAGAATACCTGGCTATTTGGCTTGAAACGTATGTTACTTGGCTATGCGATGCCGAGTGAGGCAGGGCTGTTTGCAGACACCGTGCCTTATGATGAAGTCCAAGGGCTTAATGCGGAGCTTGCTGGGCGTTTAGGGCTGTTTATCGACACCTTGATTCACTACCAGCAACAACTGGCGATTGAATGCGATGGTAAGACGTGGGTGGCGCGGTTGACCCAAATGCTGGATGACTGTTTCGCCATTGAAGGGGATGAAGAGTTAGCAGTCAAATTGATCCGTACCCAGTTAGACAGTTGGCTGACTCAGCTTAGCGATGCTGCCTTTTCCCACACGCTAACCTTGCCCGTGGTGCGCGATTACTTTAATGGTCGCCTCAATAACGAGCGAGTCAGCCAGCGCTTTTTAGCCGGCCAGGTCAACTTTTGTACCTTGATGCCGATGCGCTCTATTCCCTTTGATGTGGTGTGCCTGCTAGGAATGAATGATGGCGTGTACCCGCGCACTGTGCCCAGCGTCGGTTTTGATCTGATGGTCGGTCGCACGCGGGCGGGAGATCGCTCGCGCCGCGACGATGATCGATACCTATTTTTAGAAGCGTTGCAGTCAGCACAGCAGCGTTTGTATATCAGTTATGTCGGTCGCTCAGTGCAAGACAACAGCTTAAAAGTCCCATCGGTGCTGGTCACCGAGCTGCTTGAGTATTGCACCCAAGGCTACTGTTTGGCCGGTGACCGCGACTTACCCGAACGCCAGTCACGTCAGCGGTTGGAAGAGACGCTTATCCAGACTCACCCCCTGACCCCCTTTAGCCCACAGGCGTTTGCTCACGGTGGCAGTTATGCGCAAGAGTGGCTACCGGCCGCCCAAGGACAAGGGACGCAACTGCCGGCATTTATTGGCGATGCGTTAAGCCCTGATCCGGACAGCCACCAGGATCCTGTGATTGAGTTGGCTGAATTGCAGCGCTTTTGGCGGTTGCCCGTGCGCTACTTTTTCCAACGCCGCTTGAAAGTATTCTTTGAGCAGTTAGAAGCGCCGTTAGAAGAATTCGAACCCTTTAGTTTAGATACCTTGCACCGCTTTCAGCTGCGCGATCAGCTGTTAGCGCACTTTATTGAAACCGATGACAGCCCCCAAAGTGTGCAGGATTTTATGGCTCGACAGCGTGGGAAGGGCAAGTTGCCTTTGGCGTACTTTGGCGAATTGACCTTGGATACGCAAGTTACGGTGATCCGTGATATGTACCAACGCTTGACGCCTTTGCTCGCCGCGCCGCGCCCCGATCTTGAACTTAATCTGATCCTCCCTACTGCGTTGGGCGAGGTACAACTGCAAGGTTGGCTTAATCGGCGTTATCAAGACAGCTTGGTGCGCTTTCATTGCGGCGATCTGACCGTGCGTCATCAACTTGCGGTATGGATCGATCACTTATGCCAATGCGCGATGGGCGAAGCCGTGCCGAGTACGCTGGTGGGGGTGAAAGAAACCATCGAGTTTGCCCCACTCAGTAAAGATGACGCGCGTGCACACTTACAAGCCCTAGTTGAAGATTATCAACATGGCCTCAATCAGCCGCTTACCTATCTGCCAAGCTCAGTCGGAGCGGGGATAAAAGCCCGAGATGGCAAAAAAGGCTTTGATAACAGTGATACCGGCCAAGACAAAGCGCTAAAAGCCATGTGTGATGCCTTTGTCGGGGGCTTCAATCCTGGTGAAGTACAAGACCCTTACGTATACCGTGTTTGGCCGCAATGGCGTGAGGGCCTCGGCCAAGCCCTGTTAGCAACAGGTGACCGTCACTTAATGCCGATGCTAGCGCAGCGACAAAAACACTAGTACTCAGCGAATCCTCCTCATGTGAGTCAGCGGCCTCTGTCTCCTCCCCATCTTCTCCCAGTAGCCAAGTTGATGCTTGGCTTTCTATTATGCGTCGATTGTCGTCAAAAGTATGACGAGTGACTCGATTGCATCTTTAATCTCTTATTGTGAATTTATACTCAATGTGATGCCTCGAGTATTATAGGAGAGTGAGCGAGAGGTGCGTCCATATTTCTGCGCGTCGAGTGACAGTTGTTACCAATTTGTTGGTTAAAGATTGCGCGTTGTGCGTCTCGTTAGGGGTCAATCTATTTGGGGTCTAAATATTTTTCAAGCGATCATTTGAATGGCTAACTTTGACAATAATTTCATTTAAAACAATGGTTTGTTGTTTTTATATTTGTTAGTGGACGTATTATTAATGTGGTTYTATAGGCTTCTTTTGATGTTTTTTATTTGAACGTGTAATTAACTTAACGCACAATGTCATCGAAAATTCACATAACAAACCATGAAAAAAAGGAAGTGCCTTCATGCATAAATTCTCAAAAAGCGCAGTGGCAACCTTAGTCTCTGGCCTGTTGCTGGGTGCGTCAGCGCACGCCGACGTCAGTATTACTCAAGGCAAGACTGCGATCCCCGATGGCGAGGCAACCCACGCGCAAGACATCACGGTGAAGAACGAGCATGTCGCGTTCGCATTGGCGGTTGAGTCTGCGCCACCGTGGGGTGTGCCACGTGGCACCTTGGTGGATCTTGCGGCGGTGAAAAATGGCAAAATTGATCTAGACCGAGTCGCTTTTGCAGATTTCATCCCTAATAGCTGGTCGGCCTGGCCGAACGATCGCAAGTCGATTGATATTGTTGAAGACAGCGATGAAAAAGCGGTGATCAAAGTGAGCCGTAACTTCGACAAGGTCGACATTACCACTTGGTATACCTTGGAAGCCGGCTCTGATTCGATTGGGCTGAAAACCGTAATGACCAACCAAGGCGAAGACGATCTTGAGCTGGAATCAGGCCACACAATCTGGCCGGATACGGGTTATCAGTTCGCGGTGCCGGGCCTTGAAGGCAATGAAGAAGCGATGGCCGATCATGCCCTTGCCGATCGCATGGTCGCCTATGATCGTGATTGGGCCTTCGCACTGCATGCGCCTTATTTTGACCGCATCAAATACAATGGCCGCGATATGTATTTGGGCCATACGCTGAAAGCCGGTGAGACCCGTACCTTTGACTCAAAGCTGCAGGTTGTTCCTAACGGCGATATGGCACCGATTGTCAAAGCGGAAGCTGAGCGTCATGGCGAAGCAACGGGCACCATTACCGGTCAACTTCGTGCCGACAACGGTAACGTGCCGGACGATGCGATTGYGATGATTGAAAAAGACGGCCACCCTTACGCGTGGACGCTTGCTAAAGATGGCCAGTACGACATGGCATTGCCGGAAGGTAAGTACCAAGTGTATGGTACGGCAACCGGGCATGCGAATAGCCAGCCGCAATCTATTACCGTGAGTGCTGACAGTGAGCAGACACTGGACTTCACATCGCTGAAAAGCCCTGCAACGCTTGCACTTAACGTGGAAGAGGCCGCCTCTGGTGTCGCCAAAGACGCGCGTGTCACCATTATCGAAGGCCAAGCGCCACCGGTTGAGTTCTTGGGTAAACGCACCTTCTTCACTGACTTGCTGCCAGCCGGCCATGCCGAGCTAAAACTGGCACCGGGTGAATACAAGCTGGGCATTAACGCGGGTGCGGGCTTTACTGCAGAATCACAAACCTTGGATGTGACGCTCGAGTCGGGCAAAACCAACCAACAAGTGGTGAAAGTGCCTCAGGTAACCTTCCCGAATCGCCACCAATGGTACGGGGCAGACTTGCACCACCACGGCAATGTGCTGGAAGGGGTAACCCCACCAGAAATCGTGGTGCGTGCTCAGTTGGCAACCGACTTGGATCTGACCTTCATCAGTGATCACGACTCCACCATTAATCACAAAGTGTTTGCTGATTTATCAGCAAAACGTGGTGTGCCTTTCATTCCATCGATTGAGATTTCGCCCTCTTGGGGTCATATGAACCCGTTCCCCATCGACAATGGCGCGGCGCTGACGGTCGATCCGGGTACTGATGACGTGCATACTCTGATTGATGCTGCACATGAGATGGGTGCAGAAGTGGTGCCGATGAACCATCCTTATAACGATTATGGTTATTTCACTAATATCGCTAAAGATGCGGTGCCGGGCGGTGAAACAGACCGTTTCGATCTGATGGAGCTTAACGCTCGCGTTGACAACGAGCCGACTCTGAAAAAAGCACATGATATGTGGGATAGCGGCGAAGCCATGTACCTGACTGCGGGTACCGACACCCATGATGCGTGGAACCAGCTCACTGGGCGTATTCGTATGATGGCCAATATTGATGGTGAGCTAACGCCGCTCGCCTTTGCCAAAGCGTTAAAAGCCGGTCACGGCTATGCCACGCAGGGGCCAATCCTGTACCCACAAAACATCATGTTTGGTGAAACCGCCAAGGCAGGTGATCAATGGGATATTAACGTCGTCGCCGCTGATGGTCTCAAAGAAGTGCGCTTAATCGGTCAAGGTGGTGAGGTGCTAAACAGCATCACCATTAACCCTGAAGAGAGCACACAGCGTCTTGAGCTATCACTGCCTATTCCTGCGGATGCAGAAGGTTGGATCAACCTAGAAGTGGAAGACAAAGACGGCAGCACGGCATGGACCAACCCAGTGTGGCTTAAGTCGTAAAC
This sequence comes from Salinivibrio sp. IB282, assembly GCF_001995685.1. Classification (NCBI taxonomy): domain Bacteria; kingdom Pseudomonadati; phylum Pseudomonadota; class Gammaproteobacteria; order Vibrionales; family Vibrionaceae; genus Salinivibrio; species Salinivibrio sp. IB282. The sequence continues at coordinate 14,257 of NZ_MUET01000037.1, forward strand.
GTCGAGTCTCAATAAACGAACCAAGGCCAGCGATGCTGGCCTTTTTTGATCGTGATGTTAACCGGCGCAGATTGTTGGTCTTGGTTAGAATATGTTTTACCCCAAGGGGTTGCTACAATAGCGGGCAGACTAGGCGATGAAATAATGATATGGAACCGCAGATCCTCAACCCGCTCACCTTGCCACTTGATGGCGTCCGATTAATCGAAGCCTCCGCCGGCACCGGCAAGACGTTTACCATTGCTGGCTTGTACCTGCGATTGTTGCTTGGGCATGGCCGCACAGCGCCGTGTTGGGTCGAGCAAATACTGGTGGTGACGTTTACCGAAGCGGCAACCCAAGAGCTAAAAGACCGTATTCGGCGTCGCATTCATGAGGCACGTTTTGCCTTTATGCGCGGTGAGAGTGACGATCCTATCATTGAGCCTTTGCTGGCAGAGATTAGCGATCATAAAACCGCGGCGCAGCGACTGTTAGAGGCCGAACGTCAGATGGACGAAGCGGCTATCTATACCATTCACGGCTTTTGCCAGCGGATGCTGACCCAAAATGCGTTTGAATCGGGCAGCCTGTTCAGCCATGAATTTGTCACCGACGAGCGACAAATTAAAGCGCGTGCGGCGGCCGATTTTTGGCGTCGTCGTTTTTATCCGCTGCCTAAATCGTTAGCCGCTGTGGTGAGCAGCTACTGGCCCGCGCCGGAGGCCTTATTAAAAGAGATTGCGCCCTATTTATCCGGGCCGGAAGTGATGGTCAAGGCGCCTGAGCTCGGCGAAGATCTATTTTCGGCACACCAAGCGGCGATAGCCAAAATTGACGGGGTAAAGCGCGCATGGCGCGAGGCGGGGGAGCAGATCACCGAGCAGCTTAGCGCCGCTAAGCTCGATGGCCGCAGTTATCGCAAAGATCATTTGGCGAACTGGCTGAATGCGATGGAACAATGGGCCAATGCCGAGACGCTTGATTACCAGTTGCCCGACAAATTGGAAAAATTCGCCCAACAGACATTAGCGGCCAAGAGTAAAGCTGAGCCACCGAGTCTTGCGCTATTTGATCAAATTCAGGCATTGGTTGATCAGCCGCCGACGTTAAAACCGGGATTAACTGCATTGGCGATTAAAGAAGTGCGGCAGCTGCTCCGCCAAGAAAAACGCCGCCAAGGGTGGCTCTCGTTTGACGATCTCCTTTCTCAACTTGCCAGCGCACTTGACCAAGATAGCCAAGGTCAGTTGGCGGCACGTATTCGCAGCTTATATCCGGTGGCAATGATTGATGAATTCCAAGATACCGACCCGCTGCAATATCAGATTTTTAGCACTGTCTATCAGCCGCCAGTGGCGGACGATGCCCCTGTATTCGTAGACGCAGACACAGAGGAAGAGGGTGAGCGCACCGGTTTAATGATGATTRGCGATCCTAAGCAGGCGATTTATGCCTTTCGTGGCGCCGATATCTTCACCTATATTCATGCCCGTGCACAGGTGAGTGATCACTATAACCTTGCCACCAACTGGCGCTCGACAGATGGCATGGTGCGTGGGGTCAATGCCTTGTTCTCACGTGCGAAGGCGCCGTTTGTTTATCAAGACAGTATTCCCTTTTTAGAGGTGGCCTCGTCGCCTAGCGCCAAACAAAAAGCGCTGGTGGTGGAGGGAAACGAGCAGCCCGCGCTCACCTTTTGGCATCACAGCCCGGATGAATTGTGTGGCAAGCAAGATTTTGAACAGACCTTGGCGGTGAGTACCGCACAGCATATCACGCAAGTGCTCAACCAATCGGTGGCGGGCAATAGTTATCTACAAACGCCTTCCGGCCAAGCCGACATTCAGCCGCACAATATTGCTGTGTTGGTGCGCACCGGACGCGAGGCACAGCTGGTCAAGCAAGCGCTGGCCGAAAAAGGCGTGGCGTCTGTGTATCTTTCTAACCGTGATAATGTGTTCGCCAGCCCCGTCGCCAGCGATATTGAGCGCATCTTAGTGGCGGTCATGCAGCCTGAAAATGAGCGTAAGTTGCGGTCGGCACTAGCCAGCCCTTTATTTGGCCTGACCGCTGAGCAGCTGGCGTTACTCAATCAAGACGAAGCCTTGTGGGAGCAAGAGGTGGTGGCCTTTAGCCATTACCGTGATACCTGGCAGCGCCGTGGGGTGATGCCGATGCTTCGCCAAGTCGCCACTGCCCGCCAAGTGGCAGAAAACTGGTTGGCGATGCCGCAAGGCGAGCGCTGTGTGACCGACTTTTTGCATATTGCGGAGTTGCTGCAAAGTGCCAGCCAGCAATTGGATAACCCACACGCGCTGATCCGCTGGCTACAAGAGCGGATGGCCGAGCCGGCTCAACAATCGGAAGAGCAGCAGGTGCGCTTGGAGTCGGAACGTGATTTGGTGCAAATCGTCACCATCCATAAATCGAAAGGCTTGGAATACGATCTGGTTTACTTGCCGTTCGCTTGTCAGTATCGCGAAAGCAGCCAACCGTTTTATCATGATGAACAGTATCAGCCGGTGCTGGCGCTGGATAATGTCGATGAAGGCAAAGAACGCGCTGAAAAAGAGCGGCTGGCTGAAGATATCCGCTTGCTGTACGTGGCGGTGACGCGCGCCGTGTATGGATGTTTTATCGGCTGTACACCTCTTAAACAAGGTAACAGCCGGCAAAAAGACTCGGCCTTGCACTTAACGGCCCTTGGTTATTTGCTCCAGCATGGAGAAGCCGGTGATGCTAGCCTGCTGGCCGAGAGTTTGGCTGGGTTGGCGAGCGCGAGTGATGCGGTGGTTGTGGTTGCGCCACCGGAGCCGGACGATAGCCGTTATACCCCTCAAACGGGGGCGCACGAGGCGCTAAGCGCACGTCAGTTTGACGGCAAGATTGACCGTCAGTGGCGCTTAACCAGTTACTCAGGGCTGGTAAAACAAAGCCATCATGTCAGCGCCTTGCCTACATTAGCCAGTTACGACTTGGACGCGGACGATGATCTCGCCGATGAGGAGACGCCGGATGTGGCGGTGGATCCTTGGTCGGTTTTTGCGTTTCCCAAAGGCGCGCGAGCCGGTACCTTTTTACACACCTTATTTGAAGAGGTGGACTTTACCGCGGATTTGATGCGTGAAGAGGTCGCTGAGCTTATTACCCATCACCTTAGCTTGGAGAACTATGACCCGCAGTGGTGCCCGATATTGCAGCAGTGGATGACACAGGTATTGAAACACCCGCTCAATGAGCAAGGGCTGAGGCTGAACCACATTGACAATGCCAGTCGATTAACGGAGATGGAGTTCGTGATGCCTTTGGCTGCACTCGACTGCCAGCGATTGAATCGACTCGCCGCACGATATGATGCACTGTCTGCCCGCGCTGGCCAGCTCACCTTTGACACGGCGCGCGGGATGCTAAAAGGCTTTATCGATTTAACCTTCCGCGCCGATGGCAAGTATTACGTGCTGGATTGGAAGTCGAACCATTTAGGGGACAGCGTGGCCGATTATCATCCTGAGGCGCTCAAAGAGGCGATGATCGCGCACCGATACGACTTTCAGTACCAGATCTATACCTTGGCGCTGCACCGCTTTTTGCGCCAGCGGATCCCAGATTATGATTACGACACCCATGTGGGGGGCGTGTTTTATTTCTTTTTACGGGGCGCCAGTGATAGCGGCGAGACCGGTGTGTTCGCGCACCGTCCCGATAAGGCGCTGATTGACGCCTTAGACAACCTCTTTGCTGGAGAGTCGGTATGAAACAAGCATTAATGGCACTCTACCAGCGCGGGGAATTACGAGCGATTGATGTGCAATTTGCTTGTTTGATGGGCGAAGAAGACACCCAATTAGATAAGGCTACTATCACCGTATGGGCGGCGCTGCTGAGTCGCGAAGTGGGCAAAGGCCATGTCTGCCTTGATTTGCACCAGTGGCAGCCACCCGGTGATGTCGCTTGGCAGCCTTTATTGGCGCACATTGATAGCCAAGCGGCAAGCGAGCAATTGGCACAGGCGTCGGTGGTGTCTGACGGGACGCAGGCAACGCCCTTGGTGCTTGCCGGACACCGATTGTATTTGCATCGCTACTGGCATGCCGAGCAGCAAGTGGCAGGGCATATTCGCCAGCGTCTGACGGCGCTGCCGGTACCGGATGAGGCCAGACAAACCCTAGATAACTTATTTGCCGTCTCACAGGCGGAGATAGACTGGCAAAAAGTGGCGGCAGCCACCGCGTTGACCCAGCCTTTTGCGGTGATTTCGGGTGGGCCGGGTACGGGGAAAACCACCACCGTCGCCCGTTTGTTGGCGGCGCTGGTGGCGTCGCACCACGCCGAGCGTACAACGTCTGCTGCGCTCACCATCAAGCTGGTCGCCCCGACCGGCAAAGCGGCCAACCGATTGACTGAATCATTGGGGCGGGCGATTGCCGCCTTGCCTGTTGCTCATGACGTGAAAGCGGCGCTGCCAACCCAAGCCAGTACCATTCACCGATTATTAGGGGCGATTCCGCAGCGAGTGGCGTTTCGCCATCATAAAAATAATCCCGTGCATGCGGATGTGTTGATTGTCGATGAAGCCTCGATGGTGGACTTGCCTTTGATGGCACAGCTGTTCGATGCCTTGGCGCCCTCAACACGCATTATTTTGCTGGGGGATAAAGATCAGCTTGCCTCTGTGGAAGCGGGGGCGGTGCTAGGCGATATTTGTCAGTACGCCGAGGCGGGCTATCCAGCGGCGCAAGCAGCGCGTTTAAGCCAACTGACAGGCTTTGACGTACCCGAAAACCCGCACGCGCCAGCGATTGCCAGTGCCTTGTGTCTGCTGCGCAAAAGCTATCGCTTTGATGCCCAATCCGGCATTGGCCAGCTCGCCTTTGCGGTGAACCGAGGAGAAATGGCTGAGGTGGGGGCGGTGTTAAAACGCGACTATAGTGATATTGCCCACCATGTGCTGAGTGATGACAGTTATCAGACCCTGATGCAACAAGCGGTGACAGGATATCGCGATTACTTAACAACACTCGATAATGCGACGCTCGAAAACCCGCCATCCATGGCGGACGTGCTGAGTGCCTTTAGCCAATTTCGTTTGTTGTGTGCATTGACCGAAGGCCCATTTGGTGTCGCTGGCCTCAACCAAGCCATTGAGCAGCACTTGGCGTCGGCGGGGCTGATCGCTAAAGAGCGTGATACTTGGTATCACGGCCGGCCGATCATGATTATGCAAAACGATCATGCCCTGGGGCTGTATAACGGTGACATTGGGATTGCGGTACAACACGCGGGGATCACCCGGGTGGCGTTTGAAACCCACGATGGCGAGGTGCGCTATTTGCTTGCCAGCCGTCTGCCCGCCCATCAAACCGCGTTTGCGATGACGGTGCATAAATCACAGGGCTCGGAGTTTGCGCACACAGTCCTGGTATGTCCGCCCACCATTTCACCAGTGATCACCCGCGAGCTGATTTACACCGGCATCACGCGGGCGAAGCGCCAGCTTGATCTCTACGCGTCTTGGCCGGTGCTGCGCCACGGTGTAGGCGCACGCACCGCCAGGTATAGTGGTTTGCCGGATGCTTTAATAGCGCCTTGAGTGTGACGAAATCCGCTAAAGCGCTAAGGTCAGCACCTTAGAGCGGCGCTGATAGTTGTACAGCTCTTGGCGAGTGTTGGGGAGTGCTGACACATCGGAGAGCAAAAAGCCTTGTTCCAAAAACCAATGCAAACTGTGAGTGGTGAGCACAAAAATGGTTTCGAGCCCTTTGGCTTTGGCGCGTTGTTTGAGGTGATTGAGCAGCATGACACCGCGGTCGCCATCACGATAATCCGGATGAATGGCGACACATGCCATCTCGCCGGTGCGCGCGTCACTAAACGGGTAGAGGGCGGCGCAGCCTATCACCAATCCATCTCGCTCGATGATGGTAAAGCGTGGGATTTCTTGCTCCAGCTGTTCCCGCGAGCGGCGTACTAGGATCCCTTGTTGCTCCAAAGGGCGGATCAAATCCAAGATCCCACCGATATCGTCAATCTGGGCTTGGCGCACTTTTTCGGCACGCTCCATCACGATCTGGGTGCCGATCCCTTCAATCGAGAACAGCTCTTGAATCAAAGCGCCATCTTTTTTATAGCTAATCAAATGACTGCGAGTGACTCCCGCGCGACACGCAGCAATCGCGCCCCGTAAAAAGCGACTGGTGCCAGAGCCAGTATCGCCAGCAGCTTCTCTCGCCTCTAAAAGCGGTTGGGCTTGGGTAGGCAGTAACTCAGAAATCACCTCACTGTCTTGGTTTAAAACCCCTTGCTCGGAGCAAAAGCCAATCAACTTGTCTGCGCGTAACCGAATCGCAACCTGAGTCGCCACTTCTTCGGAGGTGAGATTAAAGCATTCCCCTGTGACTGAGCTGGCCACTGGCCCCATCAGCACGATTGCGTTTTGATCGAGCTGGCGCTGAATACCGTCAATATCGATGCGGCGAATTTTGCCACTGTGACAATAATCAATTCCTTCATCGACGCCCAACGGTTGCGCGATAACAAAATTGCCACTGATCACATTGATCTGAGCGCCGGCCATGGGCGTGTTATTCAGCCCCATGGATAAGCGTGCCGTGATGTCGAGTTGCACTTGGCCGGCCGCTTGTTTGACCACTTCAAGCGCGTGGTTATCGGTGATGCGAATACCTTTGTGATAAGGCGTTTCCAGTCCGTACTGATTTAAGGCGCAATTAATCTGTGGACGGGCACCAAACACCAACACCAGCTTCATGCCTAGGCTATTGAGTAGGGCGATATCATTGACGATATTCTGAAAGTTCTCATCCGCCATCGCCTCGCCACCCAGCATGATCACCGCGGTTTTATCTCGGTGAGCGTTGACATACGGCGCCGATTGACGAAATCCTTTAACCAGTGCGGTACTTCTTATTTTCACGCGGACACCTGTTTAATTATTCACTATATATGCCTTTTTATTCTTTTTCAGGTCTGAGTGTCAAGTCCTGTCTGGTGTCAAGGCGCACGTGAAGCGATAAGGTTTCGCGCGCAGTCTCAACACTGCCAGTCGCAATGTCGGTAGATGAAGCAAGATCACAATCTAGCGTTCAGCGTCTAAAATAAAGTAATGAGTCAGTTATGCTGGAATAAAARGCACTTAGAGGGAAGCGTGTGCGAAAAACGAAACAAGTGGTTCTATTAGTTCTTTTGATCTTATTTGGTGGGACGGGGTTTTTAGTGGCGACTCAGCCGGCCATTTTTGCGCCTGACGTGACGCAAGCCGATTTGTATGGCGAATGGGTAGAACAAGATGTGGCACCTTATGCCGCCGACCAGTTTGAAATACGCTCTGATGGTATTTACACCAATGGGAGCCGCGCCACCACTGAGTATCAGTTTGATGGCGATCAGCTCAAATATACGATAGGAACCGAAACCTACCTATATCGGGTTGAAGACGCAAAGACGCTCGAGCGTATTGAACCTGCTCATTACACATCCTTTTTTGCCAAAGATAATCGCTCATGAGGGACGTGTTAGCCGCTACGCGGCCGGGTTAGAAGTGCTGTGACTCCAAGGTGGTGAGCAGCTCGTTGACCGAGCACTGTTTTGTTGCCACTTTCCGCAAGAGATCGGCGGTTTCAGCATCACCCCCCAGACAACGTTGAATACTGGTATTAATCACCTGGCGTGTACAGCCTTCGGTGGCCATCATACGAATCCATTGGTATTCCACTGCATCACTATCAAGTAGCGTTGAACGCCCAACTTTTAAATCCATCRCTGCTTTACTCCTTTATGTTGCACTTTCTATGCAGTTTTGTTGCAAGGTCAGTACATAATAATTATATGACACTTTGATGAATGTCGCCTGCTTCAGGCAGGTAAGCGAGATTTGATCACATTTAATGTGTATTGATTTGCAGGCAGTTACAAACTTAACCTCGAGAACTGATTGCCAAGCGGGGCGCTTTTTGCGAGCCTTAGCGCTATTAACTCACTGATTGGAATATGGTGTGAAAAAAGCGTTAGTCGTGATGGCGTGTGTGGCGACATTGGCAGGATGTGTGCGTCCTACCGACCGGGGTCAACAATATATTGATGGGCGATTTGAATCGATACTCACGCCAGTACCACAAGTGGCTTCTGAAAGCCCGCGAGACTTTAGTTTATTCAATGACCAGTTAGCGGCGGTGACCGCCAACTCTCCGTCGTTAGTGGCGGAGCATCAAGCCGTTTATCAGCGTTTGCAAGCCTGGTTAGACGCGGGAGGCAAGATCGAGGCGCTTGCGGATTATGGCTTGGAAGTGAACCAAATGGCAGGGGGAGATGACTTTGGGAACGTGATGTTTACCGGGTATTTCTCTCCGGTGATAGAAATGCGCCACCAGCCGGATGCTTTGTTCCGCTATCCTGTCTACGCCAAACCCCCTTGTGATGACGACTGCCCTGATCGTCAAGCGATTTATGACGGTGCTTTAGAAGGGTTAGGGCTGGCGTTGGGTTACAGCGCGTCTCGCATTGATAACTTTATTATGGAAGTGCAGGGCAGTGGTTTTGTCCATTTTGGTGACAATGATCAGCTCGAGTATTTTGCCTACGGCGGTAAAAACGGTCATCCGTACGTCAGTATTGGTAAGGTATTAATTGAAAATGGTGAGGTAGCCAGAGAGGATATGTCGTTACGGGCGATTCAAGATTGGGTCGCGGCGCACGATGAAGAAGAGGTTCGGACCTTACTGGAACACAACCCGTCGTATGTGTTCTTTACGCCCAAAGCGGCGGATCCTGTCAGTGGGACGGCGGGGATTCCGTTGAAAGCCGGGGCGTCTGTGGCGGCCGATCGACGTTACTTACCCATGGGCAGTGTGTTACTGGCTGAAGTGCCTCAGTTGGATGAGCAAGGCAACTGGACGGGAGAGCATGTGCTCAAGCTTTTAATGGCGTTGGATACCGGTGGGGCAGTGAAAGAAAATCACCTGGATTTATACCATGGCATGGGTAATAAAGCAGGCGAGCAAGCCGGTCATTACAAACACTTTGGTCGGGTTTGGAAACTGGAACCGTTAGCGCCACAAATGGTGAATCAGCCCTAACGGCTAAGATTAAGACTCATCCTTGAAGCAATAAAAAAGCGAGCGTTTGACGCTCGCTTTTGCATTTAAGCCAACGAAGTATGATTACTCAATCAAACCCGCTTCACGATAGTAGCGTGCTGCGCCTGGGTGCAGGGGAGCAGACAGACCATCTTTTACCATTTCTTCTTTCTTCAGGTTAGCGAATGCAGGATGGAGACGGCGGAAGTCGTCAAAGTTCTCAAACACCGCTTTCACCACGTTATAGATCACATCCTCAGGAACTTGTGTGGAAGAGACGAAGGTCGCACCCACACCAAAGGTGGTGACGTCGTTGTCGTTGCCACGGTACATACCGCCAGGAATAATGGCTTGACGATAATAGTCACGATCTTCAATCAGCTGTTTAGCCGCATCATTCGCAACTYCAACCAATACGCTATCACAGGCGGTGGTCGCTTCTTGAATCGCACCACTTGGGTGACCCACGGTGTAAACCATGGCATCAATTTTGTTATCACACAGGGCTTTGGATTGCTCGGCCGCTTTTAGTTCAGAAATTTGGCCGAACTTGTCCATATCCCAACCCWTTTGATCCATCAATACTTCGATGGTGCCACGTTGGCCCGAGCCAGGGTTACCAATGTTAACGCGCTTGCCTTCCAGATCATCGAAGGTTTTTACGCCCGCATCGGCACGTGCTACCACGGTAAACGGTTCTGGATGAATAGAGAAAACGGCGCGAAGTTCTTTAAATTCGCCCTGATCTTCAAATTTGCTAGTGCCTTTGTAAGCATGGTATTGCCAGTCAGATTGGGCGATACCCATATCTAGCTCGCCAGCACGAATGGTGTTGATGTTGTAGATTGAGCCGCCTGTACTTTCTACCGAGCAGCGAATGCCATGGTCATCTTTGCTTTTATTGACCAGACGGCAAATTGCACCACCTGTTGGGTAATAAACACCCGTGACACCGCCAGTACCAATAGTCACAAACTGGTTAGCTTGCGCGCTTGCCGCGGTTCCTAGTGCGGCAGAAAAGCCGAGCGCAATCAGAGTAGGTTTCATCGCTTTCATGCTTAAGATTCCTTTTTAAGTTAGAGGTTGCTATCCGGGCGCACCCTCGAAGTTGGTATGACACTCAATAACAATATGACAAAAAAGTGTCACCACGCTATTTTTTCAATCTTTTAACAATATTTGCAAGCAATTGTATTGGGTYAAAACGATTGGGTCATGGTTTGCCTTAGTGCTTGTACAGGTTTAGTACAATATCCCAGCTTTTCCAGTGTGTTGCGTAAATCTGTGATCTGAGATGCGTTATCTATGGCCTGACGTTGGTCAACGCGTTGGGTGTTGTTTTCAAAGCCGATTCGTATGTCTCCTCCTAGCAGTGCAGCGGTCGTCAGACAGCGTATTTCATGGTGGCCAAATGCACAGGCTGACCAGGGCAGGTTGTTATGGTCGAGTAGCGCTTGCCACATGGCGATGATGTCTTCTGGGTGGCCAAATGGGGGATTTTGATCCCGACCCGCAACCAAGAGTAAATGGTGCCCTGTAGGAGGGATCACGCCGGCGTGACGTAGCTGATGGTAGCGCGCCACATCTTGAGGGTGATAGAGAATAAACTGTGTGTAAACAGCATGGTGATGTAACCACGCAAAAAATGTTCTGGCTTCGGTCGTTTCGGAACGGTCAGGCACGAGTTCTCTTAGCGCAATGGACACGGCCTCAGGCTTAACGGCCTTCACTAATCCGATTTGCTCTGACGGGCGATAGCGACCCACGGCTTCGGTGGTGAGTTGGATGACCATGCGATCACCGACCGCATCTTGGACTTGCTGGTAAAGCCGACGGTTGAGAGTGGGGTCCAAACTATGCGCGCCAGACTCATCGCGTGCATGAATGTGCGCCATGGCGGCACCGGCGTCAGCGCATGCGTGCAGGCAGTCAATCAGTGATAGTGCATCAATCGGGACGGCGCTATGCTGCGAAGGCTGCAGCCGCGCGCCGTTGGGAGCAACCATGATGGTGCGTGTGTCGGTCATCTTTTTTCCTTAAGCCTAGTTTGAGCGCAAGACTGACTGCTTAGTGTGGCAGACAGGTGTCTAAGGTTATCCGTAGTTTGTCGGCTATCTCATCAATATGTGGCGGTTTAATGATGTAGGGAGGCGCCAATAAAATATGGTGACCTTGTTTGCCATCGATGGTACCGCCCATGGGATAGCACATCAGGCCGTTTTCCAGCGCGGTTTGTTTGATTTGTTTCGCTAGCGGCAATGTGGACGAAAAAGGCTGCTTTGACGCTTTATCCGCGACCAACTCGAGTGCCAAAAATAGACCACGACCTCGGATGTCGCCGACAAAAGGGGATGAATCAAATTGATGATGTAGCGCCGTTTTAAGCGCCTTGCCTTGTTTTTCCGCCGCGTCAACTAGTCCTTCTTGCTCAAGTGTGGTGAGTGTTGCTAAGGCAGCGGCACAGGCAGTCGGATGTGCCATAAAGGTGTGGCCATGTTGGAAAAAGCCCGAGCCGTTAGCGATTGCGTTGTAGACAGGGTCAGCCACAAGCGTCGCGCCAATAGGCTGATAACCAGCAGCAAGCCCTTTCGCGATAGCGACTATATCTGGAACGATATGTTCGTGCTCAAAGGCGAAAAAGCGCCCGGTGCGTCCTGTGCCGCACATCACTTCATCGAGGATCAGCAAAATGTTGTATTGGTCGCAGATCTCTCGAATCCGTGTAAAGTAGCCTGTTTCGGCGGTCAATGCGCCCGCAGTGGCACCGACGACGGGCTCAGCGATAAAGCCAATCACGGTTTCGGGTCCTTTTTCTAACAGCATGGTTTCAAGCTCGTTGGCCACTCGCTGACCATATTGGTAAGCGCTCTCATCGGGACCTTGATCGCGATAGGCGTAACAGGGAGCAATCAGACTGGTGTCCATTAACAAAGGCGCAAAGGGCGCACGACGCCATGCGTTACCTCCCACGGACAGCGCGCCAAGCGTGTTGCCGTGGTAGCTTTGGCGTCGAGCAATAAAGTGTTGGCGCTGCGGCTGACCAACTTCCACCCAATACTGGCGTGCCAGTTTTAATGCGGTTTCCATCGCCTCTGAGCCACCACTGACCAAGTAAGCACGATTAATCAAGGGAGGCGCGAGGTCGGCCAATATCTTGGCGAGCGCTTCACTGCTTTCTGAGGTAAAAAAGCCAGTATGCGCATAGGGAATCGAATCAAGCTGACGGTGGATAGCCTCTAACACGGCTGGGTGGTTATGTCCGAGACAAGAGACGGCTGCACCTCCGCACGCATCCAGATACCGCTTACCCTGGATATCCGTTAGATAAACCCCTTGACCACTGGCGATAGTGGGAAGAGCTTGATGACAGTGGCGATGGAATACGTGGCTCATACGATGGCCTCATAGTGACGTTTGCCCATGAGTATGAACCGATTGTATTTTGCGCGACAAAGGATATATTTTCACCAGGTATGAAGAAAAGGAATGGGAATGGAAGCGCGTTTGCCATCGATGCGAGCTTTACAAGCGTTTGTCGTGGTCGCCCAGCAAGGCAGCTTTTCGGAAGCGGCCAAGGTATTGCATGTCAGCCAAAGTACCATCAGTAAACAAATCCAACAGTTAGAGCAGTGGATTGGACAACCTTTGTTTGCGCGGACCGCGTATGGGGTGCGGCTGAATGCGATTGGAGAGACGTATCTTCAATCGGTCTCCTCAGGGATCCATGAAATCGCCAATGCCACGGCTTACGCGCGTCAACAGAGTGTCCAGCAAGAGTCGGTCAGCTTGCTGGTGCCGCCATCTTTTGCCAGTCTGTGGTTGATTCCGCAACTGCAAGACTTTAAGGCGCGTTATCCGTCGGTATCGGTGACGGTCAGTGCCAGTGATTCTATCCCGCAAGGGAAAGAAAAAGAGGTTGATATCCTCATTCGTTGCCAGCCGCGTCAACAAGCAGGCTCTCAGTCAATCTGCCTGGCTAATGAACACCTAGCTTTATTAGCCGCAGCCGCGATTGTCCCTGAGCCCATTGAACGTGCCGCGCTACTTGCCACGGTGCCGGTGCTTTCTCATCTGACTAGGCCGACACTGTGGGAGCATTTTTGGCAGCAATTTGGCTTAACGGATAGCAACCCGCAGTATGGCGCGGGGTTTGAGCACTTTTTTATGGCATTGGAGGGGGTGCAGCAAGGCATGGGGATGGCATTAATTCCTACCTTTATGGCGACAACTAGTTTACGGCAAGGAAAAGTGGTTAACCCTTTGGGGCTGGGCATTGATAGTGGCTACGGTTACTACCTCTACAGTGCAAGCTACAAGCAGCGAGCGTCAGGTATTAGCCAAGTGGTGCAGTGGCTTAGTGACCGCTTTGCACGGAATCCCGCTAGACAATTATCGAGCAAGTCGGTATAACGCCCCTCGGTTTGATGAACAAAGAGACGGGTATGACACGCCAGTTATCAGATGCCTATTGGCAACGTTTTGGAGGCACCGCAAGGCTCTACGGCCAGCGTGCGCTCGAGGTATTTAGTCAAAGCCACATCTGTGTGATTG